>JAIBAC010000110.1 GCA_019695375.1 Acidimicrobiia bacterium | reverse complement strand
TCGAGCGCCAGCGCCTCGACCGCCACGACCGGAATCCCCTCGAGCCCGCGTCGCATGAGGACCGCCTCGGCGCCGGCGCGCGCGGCGGCGGGCGTTGCGCCCTCTGCGGGCACCACGAGGACCTCGGCGTCGGGCGCGGCGGAGTGGCAGACGAGAGCGACCCAGGCGATGTGGGGATCGGAGCCGATCTCGCGCTCGACGGGGTACGGCATGACGTCCTCGGTGCCGGCGTGGACGACGTCGGCGATGCGGCCTACGAGCTCGAGGCTGCCGTCGGCGTGCAGGCGCCCGAGGTCGCCGGTCCGGTGCCAGATCGCGCCTTCGCCGTCGACGACCTTCGTGGCACGCGCCGCCGCGTCGCCCGAGATGTAACGCGAGATCACCTGCGGTCCGCTCACGACGATTTCGCCGACCGCGCCGGCCGCGACCCGGTACGGATCGAAGCCTTCCGGCCCGAGCTCCTCGATCCCGTCGGGTAGGTCCACGACGACGAGGCGGATGCCGGCGACGGGGCAGCCCACGTGATAGCCGTCGACGTGTGCCGCCGCGATGTCGGCAAAGCCGCTGACGGCGATCGGCTCGGCCTCGGTGGCGCCGTACGCGACGACGCCGGAGGCGCCAGGGAACGTGTCGAGGAGCCGCTCGCACAGCTGTGCGCTGACCGGTGCCCCGCCCGTGAAGAGGTGGCGCAGCGACGCGACGCGGGCGCCGGACTCGCGGGCGTGCTGCTCGATCGTGTCGAGGAAGTGGGGAGCAGCTCCCAGACGCGTGACGTCCCACTTGGCCATGAGCGCGAGCGTGACCGCGGGATCGAGCGATGCCGGATCGCGGTAGTCCATCGGTGCCATCAGACACGTGGCGCCGACGGCGAGATCGGCGAGGGCACCGACCGGCTGCACGGACAGGTCGACGTCGCGGTCACCGCCGGGGAAGGCTGCCATCACGGCGTCGAGCTGGCCGGCGAGGACACCGTGGTTGCGGTCGGCGCCCTTGGGCCGGCCGGTGCTGCCGGTCGTGAACGTGACGAGCGCCTCGTCTGCCGGGCGCACGGGTGTCACCTCGATCCGCGCCCGCGGGTCGCCGCGCAGCGCATCGAGGGCAACCGCTCCGCTGACGGCGGCGTCCGTGCAGACCTTGAGCGGGATCGAACGCACCTCCGGTACGAGCTTCGCGAGACGCAGCACCCGTGCGACGGTCACGATCGCCGTCGGGCGTGCGGTCCCGAGGGCCTGGCGGATGTGGCGCGGGCGCATGCTCATGTCGACGAACGTGAGGGTGGCACCGCGTGCGAGGGTCGCGAGGGCCAGCGCGAAGAGGTCGACCCCGACCGGGAAGAGGACGACTACGCGGTCGCCCTTGCCGATGCCGTGACGTCCGAGGCCGTCCCAGAACTCCGCCACATGACGGCCGAGATCGCCGTAGGTCACCTCGTCGGCAGCCGTGACGCCGGACTCGTCCCACTCGCGTGGGATCACCAGCGCTGTGGTGTCGGGTGTCTGCGCCGTCCACGCGAGGATGCGCGACGCGAGGTTGGCGTCGAGCGTCGGTGCATCGGTCGCGGTCGCCGTCATGGGCCGGCGTCCCCGAGCTCGGGCGCGCCCGGCCCTTGGGACGCCTCGACCTCGAGCAGGTGCCACGTGGTCGCGCAGACCCGCGGCAGGAACTCGAAGTCGCGGACGGTGTGTCCCATCAGGTAGAGCATCAGTCGGTTGACGGCGAAGTCGTAGAGCCCGAGGCAATAGCCGCGGCGCCAGTCGCCGCGGTCGAAGGCGACGCCGCTCTCGTGCTCGAGGGCGCGACGTGCCGTCTCGACGTGCGCGTCGACGACGGCGGGTGTCGCGTCGGTGTCGAGCGTGAACGCGAGCATCTCGGCCAGGTCGCGCTGGGGGAGGTGCCAGACCGCCAGCTCCCAGTCGAACGCGCACAGGCGCGGGTCGGTGCCGGCATCTGTGCGCAGGCAGATGTTGCGCGGGTTGAAGTCGCCGTGGGTGAGCGTGCGCGGGTGCTCCTCGATCTCGCTCCACCAGTCCCCGACGCTGTCGAGGAGGGCCCCGCAACGCCGCGCTGCCGCGCGCGGCACGAGCTCGGGGAACTCCGACTCGGCGTGGCGCAACAGCACGTCCCAGAGCGGGAGCATGTCCTTCATGTCGGCCGCGGCGAGGTGCGGGCCCCATCTGCCCGTCCCGACCAGCTCGGCGTCGCGTCCGAGCCAGATCGCGTGCAGGGCGGACATCCCGCTCAGGGCGACGTCGATGGCATCAGCGTCCCATCGGGTGGTGGCACCGCCGTCGGGGAGCAGCACGGCACCTGTCTCGCGCCGGAGCAGCTCGAGCACGAGCACGAAGGCCTCGCGGTCGTCGTCGCGCAGGAGCCGGTACGCGGTGGGCGTGTGCCGGCGGAAGCGCGGGTCGTCCTGCTCGTAGATCTCGAGTTCGCGCAGATGCGATCCGGCGAAGGGGAGGCGGTCCTCGTACGCGCCCATGGCGTCGGCGACCTCGTCGCCGCAAGCGCTCGCGAGGGAGCGCATGAGGAGCTGCAGCTCGGCGTCGACGGGCTTGACCTTGACGACGACATCGGCCGTGCCGGTCGCACCGCTGCTCGTGCGCCAGCGGACCGCATACGGTTCGAGGCCCACGAGGTGGCGCACGCGGTGCGAGCTGAGCTCGGTCAGGATCGAGTCCTCGAGATCGGCGGAGACGGGCTCGGCCGTCACGACGGCGGCCGACTCGTCGCCCGCGGCCGATCGCGCCACCTCGGTGAAGAAGTCAGGGCCGAGGTCGGCACGGCTGAAGAAGTCGACCGGGCGGTTGCGCCCGAGCCGCTCGTGCGCCGACACGAACTGGCCGCCACACACGGCAGCGAGGGTCGACAGGTCGAGTGCGAGGCAGAACCCCGCCACGATCTCGGCGAGTCGGCCGGCGTGCCCGGCACCGTCGCAGCCGAGCATCTGCAGGGCATCGCGCTGGGCCGGCAGGTGCGTTCCACCCCCGACCGTGCCGAGCACCAGGCACGGCAGCGTCATCGACGCGGACAGGTCTTCGCCGCGGACCTGCAGGTTGATGATTCCGACCGACGACTCGTGCACGCACGCGATGTCCTGGCCTGTGGCGGTGAAGATGGCGGCGACGGTGTTGGCGACGTTGATGTCGTATCCGGCGGTCCCCGCCGAGAGGGTGCCGCCGAGCGCGACCTGATATCCCTGGACCATCTGCGCCGGCGTGACCTTGAGCACGTCGAGGAGGACGTCGCCGGGGATGGTGACCTCGGCGGTCACGCGGACGCCGCGTCCGGCGACGGGGCTCACCCAGTTGAGCTTCTTGTCGCCCGACAGGTTGCCCTCGATCATGAAGTGCACGGGCTCGAGCACGGGGTGGTCGACGAGGCGCTGCAGGATCCACTCCGTCGCGTGCCAGGTGCACGCGGTGGTCATGTTCTGCCCTGCGGCGTCGGCGGTGTCGAACGCGAAGCGCACGTGCACGGTGGCGCCCACCTGGTGCGGTTCGAGTGCGATGAGCCGCGCATACGACGACACGGCGACGGCCTCGGCCGCGATCTCGTCGTGGTGGTCGTCGAGCCAGCGCCCGAACGCGGCGGCAGCCTCGACGTCTGCGAACGTGAACGCCGGCGCACGCGTCATGACCTGACGCACCACCTGGACGCGCACACCGCCTGCACGCGAGGCGGCCAGCGCCCCTCGTGTCGCGGACGCGACGAGCGCACCCTCGGTCGTGGCGAACGGAGCGACGACGTCGCCGCGGACGTGCTCTCCGATGATCCGCAGCGGCCCCGCGAGGCCGACCGGCACGCTCACGGCACCGACGAGGTTCTCCACGTTGCCGGTCAGACGGCTCGGGTCGAATGGCACTTCCGCGAAGGAGTCGAGTTCGGCGCCCGTGCGCTCGCGCACCCACTCGAGCCGCTCGAGGCGGGCGGCCTCGGAGTAGTGGCCGCGCCCGGGTACGCGCTCGGGCCGCTCGCACGACGCGTCCGGTGGTGCCCCGAACGCGTTGCGCCGGCACTGGTCACGCAGGGTCCACAACGAGCCGCGGTCGCTGTCGCCGGCGACCGCGAACACCACGATGCCGCCGTCGCCGTCGTCCTCGCGGCGCACGACTTCGACGTCGGCGAGGACCACGGCCCAGTCACCTCGTTCGATGCGAAGATCAGCGAGGTGCCGGCCCGGCACGAGCGCGGACACGTCTGCGGTGCGCACCGCAACCGCGGTGTTGGACACGTCGACGGCTTCGCCGCCACCGCCGGCCCACGTGACCGGGACCGCCACCGGTGGTTCGACGCGGGTCCGCCCGCCGGCGCGCCGGTCGCTGCTCATGCTGCGACCTCGGCCACGTGGACGGAGCGGTAGAAGAAGACCCTGTCGCGTCCGTGCAGATCGGTGGCGACATCCGCCTGGTCGACGAGCACACCACCGAGCGCGGACGGCAGCGGCCGCGGCACGAGCAGCGACCACCAGATGACCCTGCCACCCGCGCGGACACGCGTCGCCGCGAGGCGAAGCAGGTCTTCGAGGTCTGCGGGCGCGTGGTACTCGGGCATGTCGGAGAGGTACAGCCCCGAGAGGCTGCCTGGCTGCGACGCCTCCAGCGTTTCCCTCAGATCGGCCTTCACGAGATCCACCCTGTCCGCTGCCGCCCCGAGGCGGGCGTGACCTGCCGCAGTCAGGTGCGGCGGCAGGTGCGTGTCGTCGTGAGGGTAGGTGGCGTCGAGGAACAGGCGCAGGTACGGGTTCGTGGCCACGTGGCTGCGGCGCATCATCGCCGTGAGCCGGTCGAAGAACTGCGACGCCGTGTCGTCGACGTCGACGTAGCGGTACTGGCTCGCATGCCGGCCGCCCGCCGCGAGGCGCTCCGTCGAGTAGTACTCGAGCACCGCGGCACGGAGGCGGCCGTCGGCGAGCAGGCCGTCCACGAGCGGGATCTGGGCCTCGAGGTCCGGTGCGGCCACGACTGCCGCGATGCCGGCGTCGACGTCGTCGGGGAGGACGGAGCGGAAGCCGCGGAAGTAGCGCTCGAGCTTGCCCGCGTGCACGAGCCCGAACTCGACGTCGGCGGCCCTCGCGTCCCAGATGTTCCGGGCGGTGTCGCCGAGGTGGGGCCTCACGGCACGGTAGAGCTCGAGCCGTGCGCCGCTGTCGTCGGCACCGGGGCCGGCGACGCCGAGCAGCGTGCGGTACTCGTCGAGGCCGAACACGGCCGCCGCCGCGATCACGAGCTCGGCGAGGGCGAGCTGGGTCTCGTTCACGTCGACCGCGCGCACGTGGCCGGCGCCCGCGATCACCAGAGCGAGGACGTTGCAGCCGGCGCTGCATACGGCGAGGATGTCGCCGTCGGGCGCAGGCTCGAGTGCCGCGACCGCGACCTCGGGGTCCTCCCACACCCGGCTGTACCTGAGTCCGGCGAAACCGTCGTCGTCCGCTGACATCTCCGAGCCCTCTACCGCTGCAGTCAGTCCTCTGGCTCGACCGTGATCGTGTGGGACGGCTGCGACGGGTCGCTCGTGACGGTCACGATCTGGCGGTCGGGGTCCCACGACTGCGTCCACGCACCGTCGGGGTCGCTGCTGGTCACACGGAATCCGTCCGGGTAGTGGCGTGCGGCGGGCACGAAGATCTCCGTGGGAGCCGTGACGCCCGTCTCCTTGAAGGTGATCCGGTAGGTGTTCGTATCCGGGTCGAGCTGCATCGACTCGGGGTAGCCGGCGACGGCGCGGGCGTAGGTGCGCGACAGCTCGTTCACGTGCGGCGTCTCCTCGCCCGTGGGACTGATGAGGCCCCAGTTGTCCGGACCGCTGTCGGTCTCGAAGGACCAGTAGGCCCAGCCGCCGCCGATCTCGTCGGACACCTTCAGCGCCTCACGCAGCCACTCGCGGGCACCGGGCATCCCCCAGCTCAGCCCGAACTCGCCGATCAGCATGGGGGCGTCGAGTCGCTCCTGCTCGTGGGTGCGGTTGGTGGCCCAGATGTCGAAGAAGGTCGTGTCGCCCGTGTACTTGCCGGCGAGGTCGATCTCGGGCGTGTACAGGTGCGGGAAGTAGACGATGCGCGCCTCGCCGTCGCGGGGATCCTCGATCTTGGGCAGGTCGGAAGGCAGTCCCTGGTTCACGCCGAACGAGCGCGGCTCGACCCAGATCCACTTGTCAGTGTCGACCTCGCGGATCCCGTCGATCACGTCGCGGTACATGGCGGGCAGCGTGTCGCGCTCGAACCCGCTCTGGCGGCTGCCCGGGTAGGGCTCGTTCATGAGGTCGTACCCGAGCACGTTCGGCGTCGACGCGAAGCGCTGCGCGACGTGCCGCCACATCGCCACGTAGTGCTCGCGCAGGTCGGCGTCGAACCAGAAGTGGTCGAACGCGCGGTTCACGCGGGGCTGGAGGTACTGCAGCCACCACGGCCCACCGATCGGGAGGCTCGGGATGCCGTCGGTGCGCGTGGCCCACGCCGGGGCGCCGTTACCACCGACCGCGGGGCCGTAGATGTCCTGGTGCATGTCGAGCACCACCCAGATGCCGTTGTCGGCGAACCACTGGACCCGCTCCGCGACGGCGTCGAGGTACGCGTCGTCGTACACGCCCGGCTCGGGCTCGACCTGCTGCCACTGCAGGATGAAGCGCGACAGGTTCATGCCCCAGTCGCCGTAGCCCATCCGCTCGATGTCGGCCTCTGTCTGATACGGCAGGTGGTCGGGGGTCGACTTGGCCGCGCTCGACACGTTGGCGCCGTGGAGGATGAGGGCGCGGCCTTCGGAGTCGGTCACGTACTTGCGCGCCTCGGGCTTCTCGCGCACGCAGGCGGTCGTGATCGTGGCGACTGCGCACACCGCGACGACAAGCGCCACGAGCGCGCGTCTGCTCTTGGGGGACTTCACCACACTGCTCCCTGAACCCACCGATACCGCCGGATCTGGACTCATTCTGCGCGACGGCGGCCATGCCCTTCCAGACGCACTGCGCTGGGCACGCGGAGCAGGGCTACGATCGCTTCGATGGGCAGCGGGGGATCACGGTTGCGTGCGGTGGCGTGGATCTGCGCGCTGTCCGTGGCCGTCGCCACGCCCGCGGCGCCGGCAGCGGCGGCTGCCTCCGCGGTCGAGCCCGGCGTCTCGCTCGTGTCCGCCGAACCGGCCGAGCGTGGCGAGGTGCTGAGCCTGTGGTCGCCGGCGCTCGGCGCCGAGACCAAGGTCCGCGTCCTGCTGCCGGACGGATACGACGACGACACCGCGCGGACGTGGCCGGTCCTGTACCTCCTCCACGGCGGCGGCGACTCGTGGACGGCTTGGACCGAGCCCGACAAGGGCGATGCCGCCGCGTTGACCGCCGCCTCACCGTTCGTGGTCGTGATGCCCGACGGTGGGCCGGAGGGTTGGTACACCGACAACTACGGATGGGGTGCCGGCGGGCCGCGCTGGGAGACGTACCACATCCGCGAGCTGCTCCCCTTCGTCGAGGCCCGCTACCGCGTCACGCCTGGCCGGCGCGCCGTCGCGGGCCTGTCGATGGGCGGCCACGGAGCCTTGGGCTACGCGGCGCGCCACCCCGAGCTGTTCGCGGCCGCCGCGTCGTTCAGCGGCGTCGACGACCTCATGCTCTTCGGTCCGCTCAGCGTGTGGTTCCTGGCGTCGTTCGAGCTCGGCCCCCACCACGTCACGGCGGGGATGGTGTGGGGCGACATCCTCGGCGACCAGGTGCGCTTCCGCGCGCGCAACCCCGCCGACCTCGCGGCCAACCTCACCCACACCGCCGTGTTCCTGCGATGGGGCGACGGCAAGGCCGTCGCCCCCGACAAGGCCGACTGGCGCAAGTCACTCGCGGAGCTGTTCCTGGCCGCCATGAACGAGTCGTTCGTGGCCAAGCTCACCGCTGCCGGCGGGGCGGCGACGGTCGTGCGCCGCGGCGGGACCCACGCGTGGAAGTACTGGCGCGAGGACCTGACAGCGTCGCTGCCCGCGCTCGCGGCGGCCGTCGCGGCGCCGCGGCCCGTGCCCGGCGAGTTCGACTACGTGTCGGCCGACCCCGCCTTCTCGGCGTGGGGCTGGGACGTCACGGTCACGCGGCCGTTCCTCGAGTTCGCCGCGCTGCGTGGCGCCGGCCGCACCGGTTTCGTCGCGCGTGGCACCGGGGCCATGCACGTGCGCACCGCCGCCTACTACTGCGCCGGCGCCGCGTACGAGGTGACCCAAACGCGGCGCGGGGTCGCGGCGCACGAGGCTGCCTTCGCCGACGCGGACGGCCGCCTCTCCGTCGACGTCGACCTCGGGCCCGCCCACCCGTTCCAGGACTGGACGCTGCCGGCGATCCTGCTCCGCGACGCACTCGGCGACGGCTACCTGCAGGAAGCGGCCGTGGCGGTCGCGGGTCCGGCGACCGGATCGTGCCCGTGAGCGGACGCGTCGCCGTCCGCGACGGCCTGTGGCGCGAGGACCGCGACGGCACGCTGACGCTGGTCTGCGGCCACTGCCACGAGTGCTCCAAGCACCACTTCCCGGCCATGGGCAACTGTCCACACTGCGGTGCCGCCGGTCCCGCCGAGACGCACCTCGGCCCGGCGGCGACCCTGTGGGCGTGGACGACGGTCGCCGTCGCACCGCCCGGGTACGAGGGACCGCTGCCCTACGACTTCGGGATCGTCGAGCTGGCCGAGGGGTTGCGCGTCGTCACCGTGCTCGAGGACTGCGGGCCCGACAGCGGCGTGCACTTCGGCGACCCGATGGAGATGGTCCTGCACGACCTGCACCGCGACGGCGACGGCCGCACGGTGGTCACATGGGCGTTCCGGCCGCGATGAGCGTGCACGTGGCCGGCGTCGGCTTGCATCCCTTCGGGCGCTTCGACGCGTCGCTCACGGAGATGGGGGTCGCGGCGGTGTCGGCTGCGCTCGCCGACGCCGCCCCCCGCGGCGGCGGCCGTGGCGCGTTCGACGTCGCTTTCTGTGCGACCGCGTATGGCGGTGTCGCGGCGGGCCACAAGGTGCTCGGCGCGCTCGGGCTCGCGGCGGCGCCGATCGTGAACGTCGAGGCCGGGTGCGCGTCGGGTGCTGCGGCGCTGTCACTCGCGGCGGCGGCCGTCGAGGCCGGCACCGCCGGCACCGCGCTCGCGTTCGGGATCGAGAAGATGCCGCGGGGCATGGTGCGATCGTCGTTCTTCGAGCCCTGGCGCGAGGCGGCCGGCCTCGCCGCCACACCTGCCTACTTCGCGCTGCGCGCCCAGCGCCTGATGCGCGAGGCGTCCCTGTCCAAGGACCACCTCGCGGCCGTCGTCGTGAAGAACCGCCGCCACGGCGCCGCCAACCCCGACGCGATGTTCTCGGCGGAGGTGACCGCGGATGAGGTGCTCGCGTCGCGTGTCGTGTGCGAGCCACTGCACCTGTGGATGCTGTGCTCGCCCAACGAGGGCGCGGCTGCGGTGGTCGTGCGTCCCGGCGACGGTCCCCGCGGCTCGGTTCGCGTGGCGGCGACGTCGTTGCGCTCGCACCTGCCGGGGAGCGTGCTCGGCGAGGCCACGCCGCTGTCGGGGATCGACGACGACGACATCCCGCCACCGACGACGCTCGCCGCCGCTGACGCCTTCACCGCTGCCGGCCTCGGCCCCGCGGACCTCGACGTCGTCGAGTGCCAGGACACCGACGCGGCGCGCGAGCTCCTCGCCTACGTCGAGCTCGGACTGTGCGCGCACGAGGACCTCGCCGGCTGGGTCACCTCCGGCCACACGCGCGCGGGCGGTGCGCTGCCCGTCAACGTGAGCGGCGGCATCCTCGCCCGCCGCGAGCCGCTCGCGGCGTCGGCGCTCGGCCAGGTGGTCGAGCTCGTGCTC
>JAIBAC010000109.1 GCA_019695375.1 Acidimicrobiia bacterium | reverse complement strand
CCGACGCAGATGCCGAGGAACGGCCGCCGCCGCTGGCACCAGTCCATGACGACGTGGTCGAGGCCCGTTGCCCGCAGACCGTCGACGCAGGCCCCGAAGTGGCCCTGGCCGGGCAGCACGACCCCGTCGAAGTCGGCGTGCCACTCTGCTACGGAGCGCACGAGCTCCACGTCGGCGCCGCTCGTCTCAGCGGCGCGGGCGACCGAGCGGATGTTGCCCATGCCGTAGTCGAGCACGGCCAGACGCGGCAACAACTCGGGCGTGTCCGAGCTCACGCCAGCATTCCCTTGGTGGACGGCGCGTCGCCGCCGCGTCGCGGGTCTGACGTGAGCGCGTCGGACAGCGCCCGCGCGAGCGCCTTGAAAGCGGCCTCAGTGACGTGGTGCGCGTTCTGACCGGCGTGCTGGACGACGTGCAGGCTCACACCGGCGTCGACACAGAACGCACGCGCGAACTCCTCGAGGAGCTGGGGGTCGAAGTCACCGATGCGCTCGCGGCCGGGATCGAGGTCCCAGACGAGGAACGGCCGGCCGGAGAGGTCGAGGGCGACCTCGACGCGGGCCTCGTCGAGGATGCAGGTGGCCCAGCCGAAGCGTCGCAGCCCTGCACGGTCGCCGACAGCCTCACGGAAGCAGGCCCCGAAGGTGATGCCGACGTCCTCGACGGTGTGGTGCGCGTCGACGTCGAGATCGCCCTTCGCCGCGATCGACAGCCCCAGGCCGCCGTGCTTGGCGAGCTGGTGCAGCATGTGGTCGAAGAACGGCACCCCCGTGTCGATCTCGACGGGGCCGCCGTCGAGATCGAGGGTCACCGCCACATCGGTCTCGGCCGTCGTGCGCTGCCGCTGAGACCTGCGCGTGCTCGGCTCTGTCATCTGTCTCCCGGTCGGGCTCGGGTCTCGGAGGACACATTGTCACACACTTTGGTGTCGGACCGGCCACCGTCGGGGGGAGCCCCCCTCGCCAAACGCGGGCAGGACGACCCGCCACCACGACACATCGCCCGCGTTTGGGGGGAGCCCCCTCGCCAAACGCGGGCACGATGACCCGCCACCACGACACATCGCCCGCGTTTGGCTCAGGGACGGACCTCGGCGAGGGCGTCGCGGAGGGCGGCGAGGAAGCGGGTGTTCTCCTCGGGCGTCCCGACGGTGACACGGAGGCACCCGGGCGTCGTCGCGTTGGAGGCGAAGTCGCGCACGAGCACCGAGCGGCGCACGAGCCCCTCCCACACCGCGCCGGCGCGGCCAGGTCCACCTTCGACCTCGAAGAGGAGGAAGTTGGCCGCCGACGGCCACACGCGCACCCCCTCACACGCTGCGAGCTCGGCGTAGAGACGCCCGCGCTCCTCGCGCGCGAGCGCCACCCGCGTCCGCATCTCGGCGCCGTAGTCCAACGCGAGGCGGCCGGCCTCCTGCGTGAACGCGTTCAAGTGGTACGGCAGGTGAGCAGGCGTCAGCGCGCGCACGAGCTCAGGCGGCGCCACGAGGTAGCCGAGACGCAGTGCCGGCATGCTCCACGCCTTGGACATCGTGCGCACGACGACGACGTTGGGGTGCGTGGCGACCATGCCGACCGCAGTCTCGTCGCAGAACTCCGCGTACGCCTCGTCGACGATGACCAGACGCCTGCTGTCGGCAGCGGCGACGGTGACGGCGTCGTGGGGCTCGAGCGTCCCGGTGGGGTTGTTCGGGCTGCAGAAGAACACGATGTCGGGGCGGTGCCGCACGCAGGCGTCCTCCACGGCTGCGGCATCGACCGTGAAGTCGGCGTCCCTCGCCTCGGTGACGACAGCGGTCGCGGTCGCCTCCGCGATCTTGGTGTGCATCGAGTAGGTCGGCGCGAACACCAGCGCGCGCCGCTGCGAGCCGCCGAACGCGAGGAGGAGGACCTGGATCACCTCGTTCGAGCCGTTGCCGGCCCAGACGGATCCGGGATCGACGCCGATCGAGGCCGCGATCGCGGCCCGCAGCACCCGCGCCTCGCGATCGGGATAGCGGTTGTAGGCGATGCGGGGCGCGGCGCCGGCCAGTGCGTCGACGAAACCACGCGGCGGCGGGTACGGGCTCTCGTTCGTGTTGAGCCGCACGTCCACGTCGACGTCGGGCGAGTGGTAGCCGACGAGCTCGGAGAGGTCGTCGCGGAGACGCGGGCCGTCGCCGCTCACCGGTCGAGCCTGACGTCGATGCTGAGCGCATGCGCGCTCAGCCCCTCCGCCCGCGCGATCGCGGCGGCCACGGGACCCATGCGCTCGAGGCCGTCTCGTGATGCCGTCACCACGTGGACCGACTTGAGGAAGTCAGCGGGGCGCAGCGCCGACGCGAAACGCGCCGTGCCCCCCGTCGGGAGCACATGGGAGGGCCCCGCGACGTAGTCGCCGAGCGCGACCGGCGTGTCGTACCCGCTGAACACGGCGCCGGCGTTGGTCACCTGCGCGACGAGCGGCGCCGGGTCGGCGACCATGAGCTGGAGGTGCTCGGCAGCGGCGGCGTTGGCCACCTCGATCGCGTGCGTCGCGTCGCGGCACAGCACGAGGCGGCCGCCGGCGTCGAAGGTCGATCTGATCTCGGGCGCCCGCGGCGACCGGTCCACCATCGCCGCGAGGACGTCGACGACCGCGGCGGCGAGGTCGTCGCTCCAGGTGACGAGGACCGTGAACCCGCCGGGGCCGTGCTCGGCCTGCGCCATCAGGTCGGCGGCGACGGCCGCAGCGGGGGCGCCGCCGTCCGCGACGATGACGCACTCGCTCGGGCCTGCAAGCGCCTCGACCCCGACATCGCGGGACACCTCGGCCTTGGCGAGCGCCACATAGGCGTTGCCGGGCCCGACGACGACGTCGGCGCGTGCGATGCTGGCGGTGCCGTATGCGAGGGCGGCGATGGCCTGAGCACCACCGACCTTGTGGACCTCTGTGACGCCGAGCAGGTGCGCGGCCGCCGCGACCGTGGGCGGCAGGGTCCCGTCGCTGCGCGGGGGGACGCAGAGCGCGATGGACCCGACCCCGGCGGCCTGGGCCGGGATCACCGTCATCAGGACCGTCGACGGGTAGTCGGCGCGGCCTCCGGGAACGTACACACCAGCCCGCGCCACCGGGATCGTGCGCTCCGTGACCTCGATGGCGTCGTCGTCGTAGCGGTGCCCACCCGCCGGCACCGCGTGATAGGCGCGCACGCGTCGTGCCGCCGACTCGAGCGCGGTGCGGAGATCCGCGCCGAGCCCCTGCCACGCCGACTCGAGCTCACCTGCGCCGGCGGTCAGCGCCGCGGCGGAGCCGAGGTCGACGCCGTCGAAGCGCTTGGTCAGCTCGAGCAGCGCCGCGTCGCCGCGGTCGCGCACATCGGCGATGATCGCCTTGACGGCGTCGAGCTCACGCTGGTTGCCCGCGTCGGGGCGCGCAACCGCGGCCTCGAGCCGGTCGGGGCTGCGACGCAGGTCGTAGACGCCGAGCAGGGCGTCGCCGTCGGACGAGTGGATGTCGGCCATGGCGGCGACGGTAGCCTACGTGCGCTTCGCGACGGGCCGGCTCGGAGATGCCGCCGGCGGCGCACCGATTGGAGGTCCCGTGGCGCTCATCGCGACCTACGACTCCGTACGCAGCTTCGACCGCACGCGCATCGCCTACGCCCGCTTCGGTTTCGGCGACCTCGACGACGCGGCACCCACGGTCGTGCTCGCGAACGGGATCGCCTGCGCCGACGGGTACTGGACGTATCTCGTCCCGCATCTGAACAGCAACGGCATCCGCGTCCTCTACTTCGACTACCGCGGTCATGGGCGCTCGGGCGAACCGGCGAACCCGAACGAGATCACGGTCGTGTCCTCGGCCCGCGACCTCTGGGCTGCCGCCGACGCAGCCGGCGTCGGCGACGCGGTAGTGGTCGGCCACTCGATGGGGGTCGCGACGGCGCTCGAGGCGTACCGGCTCGAGCCGGGGCGCATACGTTCGCTGGTGCTGACGGCAGGCCCGTTCGAACACGCCCTCTCGACGGTCTACCCGACGGGCATCGGTCGTCTCGCTCTGGCGCTGCTGGAGCTCGCCGCCGAGCCGGTGCCGTGGCTCACGCGCGGCGTGTGGCGCGCGGGGTCCGGCCAGACGCGTGCGGCGGAGCAGATCGGCCGGATCACGCGGATGATCGGCGAGACTGCGCCGCCCGAGATCATGGCGGAGTACTTCGCGCACATGCAGCGCCTCGATCCCGTCCTACTCCTGCGGATGTTCCGTGCCCTGCAGCTGCACACCGCGCGCGACCTGCTTCCCGACGTCGCGTGCCCGGCCCTCGTGCTCGCCGGCGAGGGGGACCGGCTGACGCCGGTCAGCGTCGCACGTGAGATGGCGCTGCTGCTGCCCGACGTGGAGCTCGAGGTCGTCGCGGGAGCGCGCCACACGCTGCCCGTGGACGACCCGCTCTTCTTCTGCGAGCGCATCCAGGCGTGGGTCGAGTCGACGTGGGACCGTCCCGGAGGTCTGCCTGCCGGCGACCTGTCAGAAGGTGAACGCCGAGGGGCAGAAGTCGGCCAGCACGCATGACGCGCAGTCGGGTTTGCGCGCCTTGCAGACCTGCCGTCCGTGCAGGATGAGGCGCATGCCGAAGAGCCCGCTGTCGCGCTTGGGGATCAAGTCGTAGATCGCGAACTCGATCTTCACCGGGTCGGTCTCCGCCGTGATGCCGATGCGGTGCACGAGGCGCTGCACATGGGTGTCGACGGCGATCCCGGGCTTGGCGAAGGCAACGTGGAGCAGCACGTTGGCGGTCTTGCGCCCCACGCCTGGGATCGTGACGAGGTCCTCCATCCGCGCCGGCACCTCGCCGCCGAAGCGCTCCTCGACGGCGAGCGCCGCGCCCTTGATCGATTTCGTCTTGTTGCGGAAGAAGCCTGTGCTCTTGACGAGCTCCTCGATCTCCTCGGCGGGCGCGGGCACCACCGAGCCGGCGTCGGGGAACCGCTCGAACAGCGCCGGCGTGACCATGTTGACGCGCTCGTCGGTGCACTGCGCCGAGAGGATCGTGGCGACGAGCAGCTGCCACGGGGTGTCGAAGTCGAGGGCGCAGTCCGCGTCGGGGTACTCCGCGGCGAGGCGGGCGGCAGCGAGACGCGCTCTGCCACGCGGTGTTCTGGGTCGGCCCATGCGGGCAGGTTAGAGTGGCACCCGCGCCGAACTCGTCCTACGTACCTGGTCTCGGCAGCTCCTCCGTCCCCGCGAGACTGAACTCAATGCAGAAGCTCCTCGACCTCCTCGAACGGTTCCTCGGGGCGGTCCTCACCTTCCTCATCGATCACGTGCCGATGCCCGCGCGCGTTCGTGAGCTGGTCCGCTCCAAGCAGGACACGCTGCACGAGATCGTCAAGTTCGGGATCGCCGGTGTCGGTGCCACCGTCGTCTACTGGCCTCTCTACCTGCTTCTGATCTTCGCGTTCAGGGACCACCTGTCCACGTACTGGGCGATCGCGATCGCGAACGTGCCTGCGATCCTGGTGGCGTACTGGATCTCGGCCAGGTTCGTGTTCGCCGGCCACTCCGGCCACGACCGCCGTGTCGAGGTCATCATGTTCTTCGTGATGAACGCGGCGGCCGTCGCCCTCGCCGAGCTGTCGGTGTTCGCCGTCGAGTGGGTGTTCGAGCCGCCCGGCGGCCGCCTGCCGCAGTGGGCGGAGATCACCGTCGTGATCGTGTCGTTCCTGCTCTCGTGGGCGCTGCGCTTCGTCGTCGCAAGGCGCTACATCTTCAAGGCGCACCTCGAGCGGCCCGCCGTCGACGTCGCCACCGAGCTCGCCCACCTCGTGGACGAGATCGAGGAGGAGACGGGCGAGCGCAAGTACGCCTAGAGCCGGACCGCCCTGTTGCCACGGCGGTCCGTCCTGGCCGGCTAGTACGCGATAGCGGAGATCTCGCGCAGCTTCGCGCGGTCGTGGAACGACCGCATGCGCCGGATGGTGCCCGAGCGTGACCGCATCACGAGCGAGCTCGTGTACGCACCCTTGCCACGGAAGCGGACACCGTCGAGCATCTCGCCGTCGGTGACGCCGGTGGCCGCGAAGAACACGTTGTCGCCGCGCACGAGGTCCTCGATCGTGAGCACCTGCTGGAGGTCGTAGCCCTCGTCGAGGGCGGCCTGACGTTCGCTGTCGTTGCGCGGCCACAGGCGGCCGAGGATCTGTCCGCCGTAGCACTTGAGGGCACATGCGGCGGTGACGCCCTCGGGGGTCCCGCCGATCCCGAGCAGGATGTCCGCAGGTGAGTCGTCCACGCAGGTCATGATCGCCCCGGCGATGTCGCCGTCGGTGATCGACTTGATGCGGGCGCCGGCCTCGCGCACCTCGCGCTCGAGATCACGGTGGCGGTCGCGGTCGAGGATGACCGCCACGACGTCCTCGACGCCGATCCCCTTCGCCTTGGCGACACGCGCGAGGTTCTCGGCGATCGGCGCATCCATGTCGATCACGTCGGCGGCCTCGGGGCCGACCGCGATCTTCTCCATGTAGACGCACGGTCCCGGGTTGAACATCGTGCCCCGCTCCGACAGGGCGACGACCGCGATCGCGTTCTGGCGGCCCTTCGACAGGAGCGTGGTGCCGTCGATGGGGTCGACGGCGATGTCGGTCGCGGGCGGCATCCCGTTGCCGATGCGCTCCCCGTTGAACAGCATCGGCGCCTCGTCCTTCTCGCCCTCGCCGATGACGACGACGCCGTCCATGTCGACGGTGTTGAGCACGAAGCGCATGGCGTCGACAGCCGCACCGTCGGCGCCGTTCTTGTCGCCCTTGCCCATCCAGTGCGCGGCAGCGAGGGCGGCGGCCTCTGTGACCCGGACGAGCTCGAGCGCGAGGTTGCGGTCGGGCTCGTTGCTGGCGGGTTCGGTCATCGGTCAACTCCGGTGCGGGCGGGCCTTGCGCGGCCGACCCTAGGGGCCGGTGGACGCACCCATCAACGCCGCCCACCTCCGTCGCGGCGCCCGAGGCGTGAGCGCGAACGGCGACTACAGTGGCCCCCGATGTTGCTGTTCCTGGTTCGCCACGCGCATGCCGTCCCCCGTGGCCGCTGGGAAGGCCCCGATCTCGACAGGCCCCTCGACGACAAGGGCCGCCGACAGGCCGCTGCCGTCGCCGCGCACATCGGTGAGCGCCTCGACGGCGATCCGCCGCCGCTCGTCGTCGCGAGCCCGGCCGTGCGCTGTGTGGACTCGGTCGCTCCCCTGGCGCAGCACTACGGCATCCCGGTCGGCACCGACGCGCGCCTCCTCGAGATCGCGGAGGTGGACGCGGACTCGCGGCCCGACCCCGAAGATGCGGTGACGTGGCTCGCAGACCGGCTCTGCGACGTGGTCGACGACGCCCTCGCGGCGGGCTCCGGCAAGGGCGGAGTCGTGATCTGCACCCACGGCCAGGTCCTCCCGCCCGGGATCGCCCGAATCGTCGACGGCGTCGACCTCGACGCGGCCGTCGAGCACAACGACAAGGGTGGGTTCTGGGTCACCGTGATCGAGGACGGCCGTTGCGAGAGCGCAGAGTATGTCGGCGCACCCTGACGTGAGCGCGCCGCCTGGGGGGCTCCTCGACCTCGACGACGCCGCGCTCGGTGAGCTCGTGGGTCCCCCGCACTACCGCGTGGCGCAGGTGAAGCGCTGGCTGTACGAGCGCGCCGTCGCGTCGGCGCACGACATGACCGACCTGCCCGCGGAGCTGCGCACGCGCCTCGACCGGATCGGTGCAGCACCGCTGACGGAGGTCGCGCGCACGAGCGCCGACGACGGTGCCACGCACAAGTGGCTCTTCGAGTCGCGGGGCGCGAGCTTCGAGACGGTGCTGATCCGCTATCCCGATCGTGCGACCGTGTGCGTCTCGTCGCAGGCGGGATGCGCGCAGGCGTGCCCGTTCTGCGCCACCGGACAGAGCGGGTTCGAGCGCCAGCTGAGCGCCGGCGAGATCGTCGCTCAGGTGCTGGCCGCCGCGCGGGAGCTGCGAGCCATCGACGACGGCCGCTCCCCCACCCGCGTGTCGAACGTCGTCTTCATGGGTATGGGCGAACCGCTCGCCAACTACCCCGCTGTCGTGTCGGCGGTCGCGAAGCTCTGCGGGCCCGTCGGCCTCTCCGCGCGCCACGTCACCGTGTCGACGATCGGGATCCCCGACCGAATCCGGCAGATGACCACCGACATGGCCCCTGTCACGCTGGCGGTGAGCCTGCACGCTCCCGACGACGCGCTCCGCGACCGCCTCGTGCCACCGAACCGCCGCTGGCCGATCCGCGAGGTGCTCGCCGCGGTCGCCGACCACCGAGCTGCCGGTGGCCGGCGGGTCACGTTCGAGTACACGCTCATGGACGGGGTGAACGACTCGACCGATCAGGCGCACGCTCTGGCTGCGCTGCTGCGGCCGCTGCGGCCGGTGCACGTGAACGCGATCCCGATGAACGCCACGGCCGACCCGGCGTTCCGACCGTCGCCCGCGGCTGCATGCCGGAGCTTCGTCGACACGCTCGTGGCCGGTGGTGTCAACGCCACCCTCCGGCGCAACCGCGGCGCGTCCATCGATGCCGCCTGCGGTCAGCTCTTCGCCGGGCGTGCCCGGCTAGGTTTGCGCCGCCCGGACGAGGAGAGTGGCGCCGCGTGAACGACATGCGCTGGTGGAACCCCGGCCTTCCGCAGACGCTGCAGATCGGCGTGATCCTGAGCTACGTGACCGGGGTCTTCGGTCTGATCGGCCTCGGTGGCGGCATCGGGTTCCTGCTCGTCTACCTCGGCATCGGCGGCTTCCCGGCGCTGGTGCTCGGCATCGGTGCCCTGATCGGCTGCATCGCGGCCGGGCTCGGGATGTCGAGCGAGCGCAAGTGGGGCTGGACCCTCGCAGTGGTGCTCGCCGCGCTCGTGACGGCGTCGTCGCTCGTCGTCCTCTTCCTGGGGCAGTTCGGCGCGATCCTGGGGCTCATCTTCGACGTCGCGTGGGTGGTCGCTCTCGTGCACCCGATGTCACGCGAGTACCAGCGCATCTACTTCCGCTGACACCGCCGGCTTCGCCCCCCGCCTCCCCCTCCCAAACGCGGGCTGGATGACCCGCCCACGGGACACATCGCCCGCGTTCGGCGCTGGGCCCCCTCCCAAACGCGGGCTGGATGACCCGCTGACGGGACATGCCGCCCGCGTTTGGCGTCAGGCGTCCGGGTGCTCGTCGTCGGCGGCCCCGTCGTCGGTGTCAGCGGCGGCGGCCTCGTCGACAGCCTCGTCGACAGCCTCGTCGACAGCCTCGTCGGCGGCCTCGTCGACAGCCTCGTCATCGGCCTCGTCGGCGGCGGTGCCGGAGGCGGCGGCACCCGTCGTGACGTCGGACCCGCCGTCGGAATCGTCGTCGTCGCCGGACTCCGCATCCGCCTCAGCGGGGACCGCGACCGGCGCCGAGAGCATCGGGATCTGCGCCGCGCGCACGATCGTGAGCGTCGCGAGCACGCCGCCCGCGAGCACGAAGGCGACGACGACGACGTCGGCGACCGTCACATACGATGCCGCCGAACCCCGCGTTCCCAGGATCGTGACGCTCACCCAGACGACCATCGCCCACAAGAGCGCGAGCGTGCCCCACTCGTGGCGCCATCCGACGCGCGGGTTCCTGTCGTCGTCACCGGCCATGGCCGCCGATACTACGTTGCGTCGATGCCGATCCTCCGCCGCGACCCGCATGACCGCGACATCCTGCGCCTCGCGCTGCCGGCACTCGGCGACCTCGTGTCCGAGCCGCTCTACCTGCTCGTCGACACCGCGATCGTCGGCCACCTCGGCACCGCACAGCTCGCCGGGGTCGCCGTCGCGTCGACGCTGCTGACGACGGGGTTCGCGTTCTTCATCGTGCTCGCCTACGGCACCACGGCAGCAGTCGCACGCGCCGTCGGCGCCGGCGACGAGGAGACAGCCACACGCCACACGGTCGCGGCGCTGTGGCTCGCGGCCGGCGTCGGTGCCGTGCTCGCGGGCGCCGGAGTGCTCCTCGCGGACCCGCTCGTGAGCTGGCTCGCCGGCGATCCCGCCGTCGTGCAGTACGGGACCGAGTACATGCGCATCAGCGCCCTCGGAGGGCCCGCGATCCTGGTGTCACTCGTGTGCTCCGGCTTCCTGCGCGGCCACCAGGACACCCGCACCCCCTTAGTCGTGACCCTGGGCGCCA
>JAIBAC010000108.1 GCA_019695375.1 Acidimicrobiia bacterium | reverse complement strand
GATGGCGGCGAGCGTCGCGCTCATCGAGTCCGTGGCAGCGAGGGCGGGTGTCGCGACCAGAGCGGCGTAGTCGGCAGCGGCGGCGGTCGCCCCCTCCATCGAGTGGGCGAAGCCCCTGGGCACAGCACCGTCGCGTGCAGCCGGGCCGGCATCTGGTTCGCCGCGTTCGGTCCCCGACAACCTGCCGAGTGCGAACACCACACCGAGGACGGCCACCAGTACGACGGCGACCACCACCGGGCGTTGCCACGGCGGTGGCTCGCGGTCGCCACCGACACGCGTCCACGGGGGTAGACGCCGTGGGCGGCGCCGGCGCGCCGCGCGCCGGTCGCGCTCGGCCTCGTGCCAGAACGCCGCCGGCGCCTCCGCCTCGCCGGGTTCCGTCGGCCAGGGCAGCTCACCGGGGGACACGAACCGGTACGGCGGCTGCGGCTCGTGCTCGTACGGAGGCGTCGCTTCGTGACCGGGCCCGCTGCCGCCATCGGCGAACGGCGGCACGCGGAACGTGACGAGGTCGTCTTCGACGGAGTCGAGACGTGGATCCATCACCCACCCCCACATTTGCAATCGGTCCGATCCCCACCGGACCCCCGGTTTCCCACCCACCGGGCGCACGCACTCTAACGCCCTCGAGCGGTTCGTGCACCGTTGCGCAGTTGGTGCCCGGATGTCAGACTGTCGCGGCCGTCGCGGGGTGGAGCGACGGGTTCCGGCACGGCCTCGTGGGGAAGCCGTGTGCGGAGGGGTGGGACCACCGGCCGTCCTTCCGCGCGCGCACCTCCCGGCCCGGCACCAGGAGGGCGACGATGAGAAGAAGACTCGGGCTCCGGCGCATGCTCGCAGTCCCGATCGGGGCGATCCTGATGGTGGCAGGCAGCGGCGCTACCGCCGTTAGCGGCATGCCGCGCGATGAAGCAACGCGACCCGATCGTGCGGCCGTCGGATCCGGCTCCGAGCCCAGGCCGCGACAGGCGGCGAACCGGTCGCGGCGGACCGCCGCAGCCACGCCGACACCCACACGGGGCGGCGGGGGGCCATTCGAGCGCCGTGGGCGTCCGGGGGCGCCGGTCGCCACCACGCCTGCGGGGACGGCGCCGCCGGTCACCTCGGCGACATCACCACCGCGCGGGTCCACGTCCACGACGACCACGACCACGACCACGACAGCACCGCGGGAGCACGACGGCGACGACGAGGCCTCCGCACCGCCTGCTGTAACCGACCACGCCGGCGGGCACGAGGACGCTGCCGCGCCGGCGACGGAGCCCGCGCCGCGGCACTCGTCCGCGCCGCGCAGCAGCCATGACGGCCGCGAGGACTCCGAACCCGTGCCCGAGACCGCTGCGGCCGAAGCGGAGCCCGCCCCCGCCGCCGTCGACCCAGCCGCAACGGGCGCGAACACCGCGGCGGCACCGCGGCAGCACGAAGACGCGGGCCTCACCGGGGCCTTCACCGCGCTGCCGCCGGAACCCACGGCTCAGCCGATCGAGACCGCGGGCGCCATTGCCGACGCCTTCACGGATCCGCAGCGTCGCCGCGGAGCCGATGGCCCGACCACGCTCGTCACGGCAGCCTCGCTCGCACCCCCGCCGAGGCGGGAAGACGTGGTGGTCGCGTCGGCGCTCGCCGAGGCGCTCAGGACGGCACCCGCCGCGCAGCCGGTCGCCGCCGGAGCATCGCTAGCGCAGCTGTTCGACGCGTTCGTGCCGGCCCTGTAGCGGTTCGGATGTCTCCCCTACCATGGCTCTGCCGAGGTGCCCTCCCAGATCGGAGACAGCTTGAAGTACTGGACGTCCGTCGCGTTCGTGGAGGACACCCGCGAGCTGGTGGAGATCGCGAAGGCATGCGATTCCGCGGGGTTCGAAGGGATCATCGTCCCCGACCACCTCGTGCTGCCTCACGAGGTCGACACCTATCCGTACACAGCGGACGGCTCGCCGAGATGGCCTGACGGCACGCCGTGGCCGGACCCGTGGGTCGCGATCGCAGCAATGGCCGCGGTCACCGAGAACCTCCGTTTCGTCACCGGCGTCTACGTCCTGCCGGCCCGCAACGTGTTCGTGACCGCGAAAGCCGTCGGCACCGCCGCTGTCCTCTCGGACAACCGCGTCGTGCTCGGCGCGGGCGCCGGCTGGTGCGAGCGTGAGTTCGAGCTCGGCGAGCAGCCCTTCTCACGGCGCGGAGCGCGCATGGAGGAGATCATCGCGAGCCTGCGGGCCTTGTGGGGCGACTTCGACGCCGCCTACTCGGGTGAGCACATCGATTTCGCCGCTGTCGACGTCCGTCCCCTGCCGACGGCACCGGTGCCCATCTGGCTCGGGGGAGACAGCAACCGCGCCCTGCGGCGCGCCGCCACGCTCGCCGACGGCTGGATCGGACTCGACTACGACCTCGAGGGACTGCTGTCCCGCCTGGAGGTGCTGAGGAAGCTGCGCGCCGATGCCGGCCGCGGCGACGACCCCTTCGACGTGGTGGCGGGAGTGCGGGCAGTGCCCAGCGACGAGCTCCACGAGCAGCTCAGCGAGGCAGGCGTGACCGGCCTGATCACCATCCCCTGGTACTTCACCGGCAAGGATCCGGGCCCGCTCGAGAACAAGATCGAGGGCATCCACCACTACGCCGAGCACTACCTCTGACGCGTCATCCGGCTTCACGCACGAGGTGGTCGAGGAGGTCGGTGAGAAGGTCGTAGACGTGCATCTGCGGGATCCGCGGGTCGTCGGGTGCCCAGACCTGCTGCTCCTCGGACACACCGCACGCCGTGCCGATCGCGAGGCGGGCGTGGTTGACGGTGAGCATCCACGCCTCGACCTCCGCAGGGCTGAGGCGGACCTCGACCACCGCTGCGCTCACGGGCGCCATCGACAGGAGCTCGTCGCGCACGGCCGTGAGCTTGCCCTCGAGCTCGGCGTCACCGCGCTTGCGTGCCGATCGGGCCGCGCGCTCGCACACGCGCGAGAGCTCGTCGACGACGCGGCTGCGCGTCGTCGACCCGGCAGCGGCCTCGTGCCACACCGTGCTCAGCGACGTGGCGGCGTCGCCGAGTCCGGCATCGGCAGCCAACGACACCGCCGTGTCGACGAGGGCAGCGTCTGCGGCCGGCGCCGCGGCGGACGCGGCTGAGCTCTGATCGGCCGCGAGCAGACCGGCGCGCATCGTGGCCGCGGCCTCCGAACGCTCCTGCGCCAGCTGGGGCCCGACAACGCGCCTGTAGTCGGCGGCGGCCTCGGGGTCGTCGCGGTGGGCGTCGGGCACGAGCCTGCGCGCGACCTCCGCCCCGGCGATGCCCGGGTCGGCGACGAGCGCATCGACGTCGTCGACGACGCGGAGGAGCAGCTCAACGACGTCGGCGTCCATCGCGACGACAGCGCCGCCCTCGTCGGCGGCGCTCACCGTCCCGCCTTCTCCATCGTCGCCCAGAGGCCGTGGGCGTGCAGGCGGGAGCAGTCCGCCTCGCACTTCTCGCGCGTTCCGTGGGCGACGACAGCCTTGCCCATCTCGTGCACCTGCATCATGAGCTTGTGGGCCGTGGCCTTGGGGTGGCCCAGCACCTTGCGGAACACCATGGCCACGTAGCTCATGAGGTTGACCGGGTCGTTCCAGACGACGACCTGCCAGGGGACGTCGGGTGACGCGACCTCCGAGGGGAGCTCGTCCTCGAGCACCTCCGAGTCGGGGAGCACCTCCGTGCCGGGCGCCACGGTCGTCTGCTGGTCCGCCATGGGCCCACGTTATGCCCGACCGCGCGCGCCGGTCCAGCCATCCACCGGCATTTCTCGCACACCCGGCCACCCTGGTCCTATAGTCCTCAAGTATGCGACTTGAGGTTTCGCGCAAGGCCGACCTGGCCACCCGGACGCTCATCGAGCTGGCCGTCTCGGGCGTGCGCTCCAAGTCCGCCGACCTCGCCGGGATAGTCGGCACAACGCCAGGCTTCCTGTCTCAGGTGATCGCTCCGCTCGCCACGCGTGGGTGGGTCAGTTCGGAGCCAGGGCCCACAGGGGGCTACGCCGCAACGGTCGATCTCGACGAGGTGAGCGTGCTCGAGGTGATCGAGGCCGTCGAAGGCCCGACCGACACCGGGCGCTGCGTGCTCGAGGATCGACCGTGCGGCGGTACCGAGACCTGCGCGCTGCACGTCCCGTGGACGCGGGCGCGGGCGAGCCTCCTGGAAGAGCTCGCCGACACCCCCCTCTCCTCGCTGGCCCGCTCGCGAGGTACGGCGTCGTGAGCGGGCTCAGCGAGGAGGTCGCTCTCACCCAGGCCGCACCAGCAGCGACACCGCGGCAGCGCTCGCATCTCAAGGCCGTTGCTGTGCCCACCGAGCACGGCGGCTGGGGCCTCACCCTCGAACCGGCCCTCCTGGGCATGCTCGTCCAGCCGGGCACCGCCGGACTGGCACTCGCGTTCGTGCCGATCGTGGGGTTCCTCACACGCCAGCCGCTCAAGATCGCGCTGGTCGACATGTACCGGGGCCGCAACCTCGAGCGCACGCGAGTCGCCCGCCGTGTCGCCGCCGTCGAGCTCGCCGTCTTCGTGGCCCTCGTCGCCGTCGCGGTCGTCACCGCCAAGGGCTCCTTCTGGATCCCCGCCGCGATCTCCGCCGTGCTAGTCAGCGTCGAGCTCGGCTTCGACGTCCGCTCGCGGTCGCGCCGCCTCGTACCCGAGCTCGCAGGAGCCATGGGCGTCAACGGCGTCGCGGCCATGATCGTCCTCGCGAACGGCGGCGACGCGCGCGTCGCCGCCGCGTCGTGGCTGGTGCTCAACGCACGCGCGCTCACCTCGATCCCGTTCGTGCGCGAGCAGGTCACGCGGCTGCACGGCCGGCCCACCCGGCCCGGCCTGACGATCGCGACAGACGCGGTCGCGATCGCGGTCGCCGGCTCCGCCGTCGCGGTCCTGCCCGGCGCGCTCGCCGGTGCCGTGACGATCGCGGCGGTAGTCGCGTACCAGCGCATCAGTGCGATCAAGCCGCCGAGACGTGCCGCGATGATCGGTGCAGCGCAGATCGTCGTCGGCCTGACCGTCGTCCTCGTGA
This sequence comes from Acidimicrobiia bacterium, assembly GCA_019695375.1. Classification (GTDB taxonomy): domain Bacteria; phylum Actinomycetota; class Acidimicrobiia; order UBA2766; family UBA2766; genus JAIBAC01. The sequence goes on along the minus strand of JAIBAC010000108.1, from coordinate 5,115 downwards.
CCGCCCTAGGGATCCTCGCACCGTGACAAGGAGATGCAGATGACCGCAATCACGACCGACACCAGCCTCGGCGATGTCGTGACCGCCAACCCCGCTGCCGCGCGGGTGCTCGAGCGCCACGGACTCGACTACTGCTGCGGGGGGAGCCGCACTCTCGGCGACGCCTGCGAGTCCGGCGGTGTCGAGGTCGACGGGCTCCTCGGCGAGATCGCCGCGCTCGGGTCGACGACCGAACCGGACTGGGCGAAGATGGGCCCCGCTGAGCTCGTGGACCACCTCGAGGCGGTCCACCACGCGTACCTGCACGAGGAGCTCCCCCTGCTCGACCCCCTGGCGGCCAAGGTCGCCGAGGTCCACGGCGAACGCCACCCCGAGCTCGCGCAGGTCCGGGACCTCTACGCGGAGCTGCACGCCGATCTCGCGCCGCACCTGCGGAAGGAAGAGCAGGTGCTCTTCCCGATGATCCGCGAGCTGGCGGCTGCCGACGACGCGCCGTCCTTCCACTGCGGGAGCCTCGCGAACCCGATATCGGTCATGATGACCGAGCACGACCGCGCCGGTGAGCTGCTGGAGCAGCTGCGCGAGGTCTCCCACGACTACGAGCTCCCCGCCGACGCATGCGCGAGCTACACGAGCCTGTACCAGCGCCTCGAGGCGCTCGAGGCCGACACGCACCTGCACGTGCACAAGGAGAACAACATCCTGTTCCCGACCGTCGTCGAGATGGAACGCCGCTTCGCCGACGCCTGAGGGTCAGCCTCCGCGCAGCTCACGTTCGCGTGCCGCGGCGTCGGCGAGGGTCGTCGCCGCGAGTGCGTCGAGGGCAGCGTTGCGCCCAGTGGACCAGGCGTCGTGCAAGGCGCACTCGGGATCACGGTCATGACAGCGGCGCGAGTCGAGCAGGCAGTGATCGGGTGTCAGCGAGCCCTCGAGCGCCTCGATGACCTCGAGCATCGTCGTCTCCGCGGGATCCTTGGCGAGCAAGCAGCCGCCCCCGCGGCCGGGGCTGCAGGAGAGGAGGCGGGCCCGCGACAGGGTGCTCACGACCGTGGGGATGTTGCCGGCAGGGACCTCGCAGATCTCCCCGAGCTCCGTCGCGGTCATCCGTGCACCGCTGGGACGCTGGGCGAGCTCCAGCATCATCCGCACACCGTATTCGGACCGCCTGGTGAGGGACAGGCGCACAGTCACCCCCGGGGACAACAACTGATTCGAGATCGATCGTAGCCACGGTACCCATGGTCGGCTCGCCGCTTGCGCGCAACCCCTACGATGAGCCCGCCGGCCGACTCTTACCGGGGAAGGACCCATGCAGCTCAGCACGCGAAACCAGCTCGCCGGGACGGTCGCAGAGGTGGTCCACGGCACGGTGATGACAAAGGTCAAGGTCACCCTCGCCGGGGGTGAGACGATAACCGCCGCGATCACACGCGAGGCCGCCGAGGAGCTCGATCTCGTGCCGGGTTCGGCGGTGACAGCCCTCGTCAAGGCGACCGAGGTCATGCTCGCCGTCGACTAGGCACGCAGGCGGTACCGCATCACCGCCGCGCGCACCGCCTCGACCGTCACGTCAAGTGTCGAGGAGGGCGGGGACGAGCATGAGCTCGAGCAGGCCGACGAGCTCGGCGGGGTCGCGCAGCTCCGCCGGTGCGCGCAGGAGGCCGGTCGCGACGATCTGGAGCCACGCCAGCGCCGAGTCCGGGGTGACGCCGCTGCGCAGCAGACCCTGATCAGCAGCGCTCACGAACAACGGCTCGACGAGCGGCCGCAGGCCTTCGGTGAGGACGCGGCCGCCGGAGCGGGCGATCGCCTCGCTCGCGGTCGGACTCAGCAAGGACCTGTGCACCGGATCGTTGGCGATGCTCGCGAGGGCCATCGCGAGGCCGTCGACGAGGAACCGCTCCGGTGGCGCGTCGGAGCCGAGCGCCGCTACCACCTCACGTCCGAGGCGCATGGTCGCCTGCACGACCACGGCGGTGAGCAGTTCCTCCTTCGAATCGAAGTAGCGGTACACCGACGACCTGTGCAGACCTGCGGCCTCGGCGACCGAGTCGAGGCGCAGCCCCGCGGCACCCGCGTCGCGCACGATGTCCTCGGCGGCGTCGACGAGGCGCGCGCGGGTACCTGCGTACTCGGGCCCGTCGCGACGCGCCTTCCAGTCCGAGGCGGTGGTGGTGTTCACGGGTCGTGACGCTCGATGAGCTCGATCGTGTAGCCGTCGGGGTCCTCGACGAAGGCGACGGTCACAGGCCAGCGGTCGAGGCGCGTGGGGGCCATCGTCGACACGAACCCGGCGGCCACGACGCGGTCGTGGACGGCGGCACAGTCGTCGACGTTCATGTAGGTCTTCCACAGCGCGAAGCCGTGCTCGATCGGTTTCCCGCCTTCGTAGCGCTGCGCGAGCTGGAGCCTCCCGCCACCGGCGTCGGCGGCGAGGTGTGCCTCGTGCACGCCTTCGATCTCGGTGCGGCCCTGGAGCACGAGGCCGATCAGGTCCGTGTAGAAGCGGATCGACGCCTCGATGTCGCTGACGTAGATGCAGTACTGGCCAACGGTGGTCGACATGGGCGCGAGCCTAGGGAACTCGCACGACAATTCCCAGGAATGTCTTGCGAGCTTGGAGGACCCTTGTTAGGGTCGCCTCGTGTCCGGGGGCAACTACGTCGTCATCTCCGCCGACTGCCACGGCGGCGCCAACATCGCCGACTACCGGCCTTACCTCGAGGCGCGCTACCACGACGACTTCGACGACTGGGCCGCTAGCTACGCGAACCCCTTCGACGACGTCGCCGGACGCGACGGCGGCCGCAACTGGGACTCGGCGCGGCGCCTGCGCGAGCTCGAGGACGACGGGGTCGTCGCCGAGGTCGTGTTCCCGAACACCGTGCCGCCGTTCTTCCCGAAGGTGTCCCTCGTGCACCAGCCGCCCGGTGCGGGTGCCGGCGATCTCGAACGGCGCTGGGCGGGTCTGCGGGCGCACAACCGCTGGCTCGTCGACTTCTGCGCCGATGCGCGGGGACGGCGCGCCGGCATGTGCCAGATCATGCTCCACGACGTCGACGGCGCCGTCGCCGAGATCGAGTGGGCCGCCGCCAACGGCCTCACCGGCGGCGTGCTGCTGCCCGGCGCGCCGCCGGGCTCGGGCGTCCCTCCGCTGTACGCGCCCGAGTACGAGCCGATCTGGTCGGCGTGTGAGGCGGCGGGCCTCCCCGTCAACCACCACAGCGGCAGCGCCGCCCCCGACTTCGGCGACTACCCCGCGGCGCAGGCCGTGTTCCTGCTCGAGGTGACGTGGTGGGCGCACCGAACCTTGTGGCACCTGATCTTCGCAGGCGTGATGGAACGCCACCCCGAACTGCAGTTCGTGTTCACCGAGCAGGGCACGGCGTGGATCCCCGAGGAGCTGAAGCGCCTCGACTACTACGCGCTGCGCCTGCGCGGTGCGGACGGCGCCGCGGGGTCGCAGGAGGCGAAGTACGGCGCGTCGACGCGCGAGCTGTCGCTGAAGCCGTCGGAGTACTGGGCGCGCCAGTGCCACCTCGGTTCGAGCTTCATCCGCCGCCCCGAGGTCGAGATGCGCGACGCCGTCGGCGTCGACCGGATCATGTGGGGCAGCGATTTCCCCCACCTCGAGGGTTGCTGGCCGTACTCGAGCCAACACCTCAGGTACGCGTTCGCGGGAGTGCCCGAGGACGAGGTGCGCGCGATGGTCGGCACCAACGCTGCGCGACTGTACGGCTTCGATCTCGACGCCCTCGCCCCCCTCGCAGCCGCGCACGGCCCGTCGCCCGCGGAGGTCGACACGCCCCTCGACGTGTCCGAGATACCCGACGACGCCCTGCGCTGCCCCGCGTTCGCGGCGGCCCGCTTCGGGATCGCATGATGCGGGATCTCGCCGATCGCGTCGCCGTGATCACAGGCGGGGCGGGCGGTGTGGGACGGGCTCTCGCGGACCGCTGCGGCCGCGAGGGGATGCACATCGTGCTCGCCGACGTGTTCGCCGGCCCCCTCGACGACGCCGTCTCCGAGCTGCAGTCCTGCGGTGTCGACGCGATCGGGGTCGTCGCCGACGTGAGCGACTACGACGACGTCACCCGCCTCGCAGACGCCGCCTACGACCGCTTCGGCGCCGTGCACCTGCTGTGCAACAACGCCGGCGTCGGCGCCGGGGCACGCGGCCGCATCTGGGAGCACACCCTCAACGACTGGGGCTGGGGACTCTCGGTGAACCTGTGGGGTGTGATCCACGGCATCAAGGCGTTCGTGCCGCGGATGCTCGCCGGGGGCGACGACGGCCACGTCGTGAACACGTCGTCGGGCAACGGCGGCATCGCGCCGCTCGCGAGCACGGCCGTCTACGCCACCTCGAAGGCGGCGGTCACGACGGTCAGCGAGGTGCTCTACGCGCAGCTCCGCGCGGCCGGGGCCCGCATCGGGGTGTCGGTGCTGTTCCCGGGACCGAAGGTCCTCAAGACGGGGCTGCTCACATCGGCACAGCACCGGCCGCAGCGCTGGGCCGACGCGACGCCGGCCGCGGCACCGACGACCATCGACGAGGTCGAGGACCGCCTCCGCGCGGCAGGGGTCGAGCCCGACTACACGCCCGTCGCCGACGTCGCCGACGAGGCCGTCGCCGGGATCCGCGCCGGGCGCTTCTGGATCCTGCCGGCGAGCGAACGCACCGACGACCGGATCCGCGCGCGTGCCGCGTCGATGCTCGCACGCGCTGCTCCCGACTACATGGAGGCGTGACATGACCGACCGCGGTGAGGACCGCTACCTCGTGATCTCCGCCGACACCCACGCGGGCCTGCCCGGGCCCGAGTACCGCGAGTGGCTCGACCCCGCCTACCGCGAGCGCTTCGACCACTTCCTCACAGAAAGGGCCAGGGCCGCCGAGCTCGCCAAGGCCGGCTTCCTGAACGAGGAGTTCGCCAGGCAGTGGGAGGACGACAACGAGGAAGGCCTCCGCGGCGGCTGGGACGCGGAGCGCCGCGACAAGGAGCTCGACGCCGACGGCGTCGCGGGCGAGGTGATCTTCCCCGACGCCGACGCCGTCAAGGGCGGGGCGTCGGCACCCTTCGGTGCCGGCCTCGGCGCGAGCGGCGACACGCC
>JAIBAC010000107.1 GCA_019695375.1 Acidimicrobiia bacterium | reverse complement strand
CTGCATCGAGGAGCGAGAGCACCCAGGTGACGAACGCCTCGGGTTTGCGCACTTTCAGGACCAGCGTCGGCCACGACTCCCCGCGGACCTCGACGGGGTCTCCGGTCTCGCTCTGGGCCTGAGGCGCGACCCACCAGAGCCACTGTGGATCCACGGCGACCACGACGCTCGTCGCGGGTCCGTCGCCGTGTTCCCATCCGCGGTCGGAGACCGCGTCCGAGAGGCGGAAACCGGGTGGCCGCGTGAACGTCCCCGCCGCCCCTGTCTTCAACTCCCCGACGATGCGGTCGGTCCGGAACGAGCGCTGCTCCCCCGACAGCGAGTCGGCTCCCACGAGGTACCAGTGGCCGCGGCGGTGCAGGACCCCGTATGGGCTCACACGTCGCTGGCGGCGAACCGGCGGTGGGCCGGGAGTCTCGTATGTGAGGTCGACGGTGCGCCGGTCGGTGACGGCATCCATCAGGACCTCGACGATGGGCGGCGCCACGGTGCCGCTGAAGGCGACCGGCGGTGAGTCCGAGTCGACCGCGGTGGCCAGCGGCCCGGCATCCCCGAGGGCGAGAGCGGCTGCCACCGCGACGGCCGAACGCTCCTGCAGGTCGAGGCCAGGATCGTCGACGGGTTCGGGGGCGGGCAGGCGGTAGCCGACGTTGTCGGCGTCCATGCCGACGAGCGGGTCGATCGGAACCGTCTGCAGCGGCAGGCCGAGCTCGCGCAGCGTGTCCTTGTCGCGTTCGAACGTGCGGCGCGCGGCCTCTCCCCCGTGGGCGTAGCCGGGCACAGCCTGCATGATCTCCGCCGCGGGACGTGGGCGCCGTGCGTCCGCGAGGAACGCCACGAGGTTGATCAGCCGCTCGGTCCTGCTCACGGCCCCGAAGGTAGATGGTGCGGCCGTCGCGGCTTCGGCACGCCGCATCGGCTGCGTACACTTGGCCACCACAGCCACCGGATCGGAACCTGCAGCGTGACCGAGGTCGAACGGCGCCGCGCATCCCGCGTCAACCCATATTTCGAGCAGCTCGCCGACGAGGCCGGTTCGCTGCTGCCGAACCTCCCCGCGGTGGAGGCACCGGGTCGCGTCCAGGACGTCGACCACTGGGGCCGAAGTGCGCGGTGGCGTGAGCTCAGCCGCGTCCTGTACGAACCCATGTACAGGTACTTCTTCCGCGTCGACGCCGAGGGCCTCGAGAACGTGCCGGCCGAAGGCGGGGCGCTGCTCGTCGCCAACCACTCGGGCGTGATTCCGCCGGACGCCGCCGCGATCATGCACGCGATCGAGACCGAGCTGGGACGGCCCGTCTACGGCCTCGCCGAGCACCTGTTCAAGACCGTCCCCTACGTGTCCGTCGCATGGGCGCGTGTCGGCGGGGTCTCGGCGCACCCCGAGAACGCGCACCGCCTCCTGCACGACGAGCACCAGCTCGCGCTCGTGTTCCCCGAAGGTGCCAAGGGCCCGGCGAAGACCTTCCGGGAGCGCTACCAGCTGAGACGATTCGGCCGCGGCGGCTTCGTCGAGGTCGCGATGCGAGCCGGCGTCCCGGTGGTCCCGATCGCGTTCGTGGGCGGCGAGGAGGCGATGCCGAACCTCGCCAACATCCCCGGCGTCGCCAAGGCGTTCGGGTTGCCCTTCGCCCCGATCCCCGTGCCCTTCTACCTGCCGGCGAAGATGCGCTTCAAGGTCCTGCCGCCGGTGAACTTCCCGGACAAGCCCAACCTGCCGCGCTACTCCAAAGGACGCGTGATGGAGTACGCGGACACCATCCGTGACATGATCCAACAGGAGATCTACGCGATGCTGCGCGACAGAAGGTCGGTGTGGTTCGGATGACTCGAGTCCTGATCACCGGCCTGTCACGGTACTGGGGCGGGCGCCTCGCTCAGATCCTCGAGAACGCGCCGGGCGTCGATCTCATCGTCGGTGTCGACACGCGCGAGCCGAACGTCGAGCTCGAGCGCACCGAGTTCGTGCGCATCCGCGAGGACTACGCGCCGCTGCGCCGCATCGTCGAGGCGGCGGAGATCGACACGATCCTGCACACGCACCTGATCGTCGACTCGACCGCCACGACCGGGCGTCGCCTGCACGAGCAGAACGTCATCGGGACCATGAACCTGCTCGCCGCGGCCGGCGCGACCGACTCTCCGGTGCGCAAGGTGATCGTGAAGTCGTCGACGCTGGTCTACGGCTCGGGTCGGGGCGACCCGCAGATCTTCGGCGAGCAGTCGAAGCGCTCGAACGCACCGCGTACCGGCATCGAGCGGTCGCTGATCGAGGTCGAGGACTACGTGCGCGACTTCGCCGAGGACAACCCGCACGTGATCGTGACGCTTCTCCGCTGTGCAAACGTGATCGGGTCGGACCTCGAGACCCCGTTGATGGACGCCTTGAAGCTGCCGGCGATCCCGTACCTGAGCGGCTTCGACCCGCTCGTTCAGGTCGTTCACGTCGATGACTGCGCTTCAGCACTCGCGTTCGGCGTCGAACACGACCTGCCGGGCATCTACAACGTCGCCGCCGAGGGTATGCTGCCCTGGAGCGAGGTGCGGGCGATCTGCTCCAAACCGGGCCTGCCCTTGCCTCCGTTCGGGTCCGGGACCGCAGCCGCGGTGCTGCGCGCTGCGCGCGTCGTCGACTTGCCGCCCGAGCTGCTCGCGATGCTCCGCTTCGGACGCGGCGTCGACAACAAGGCGCTGCAGCACGCCGGGTTCCGCTACCGCTATTCGACGGTGCAGGCCCTCGGTGATCTGCTCGCCGGGTTGCGCCTCAAGGCCGTCGTCGGCGAGGAGGAACCGTCGGTCTTCTATCAGGACGACCTCGAGAACTTCCTGCACCGCCACGCCCTCGACCGATCGGGGTGACCTCAGTGGTCGACGGATACACGAGTCCCGCGTTCGAGGCCGTCGCCGACGTCTTCGCTGACCAGCTCACACGCACGCGGGGTGGCGCGTCCGTCTGCGTCTACCACCGCGGCGAGATCGTCGCAGACCTCTGGGGCGGCGTCCGCGACGGCGAGGCAACGCCGTGGGACCCCGACACCCTCGCGATGTGCTTCAGCACGACCAAGGGCGTCGCCTCGACCGCGGTGCACGTCTGCGCGGAGCGTGGGTTGATCGACTACGACGCCCGTGTCGCGGAGTACTGGCCCGAGTTCGCCCAGAACGGCAAGCAGGACGTGCTCGTGCGCCACGTGCTGTCGCACTCGGCGGGTCTGCACGGTCTGCGCCGCATCATCCCGGACGCGTCCGTGATGCTCGACTGGGATGCGATGGTGGCCGCGCTCGCGGCCGCCAAGCCGGCTTACGAGCCCGGCACCCGTGCCGGCTACCACGCCCTCACCTACGGCTGGCTCGCAGGCGAGCTCGTGCGTCGTGTGAGCGGCAAGCCGTTGGAGGTGTTCGTCGCCGACGATCTCTGCGGCCCGCTCGGCATCGACGGCGTCTTCCTCGGTTGCCCACCGGAGGAGCGGCACCGGATCGCTCAATTGCGGCCCGTCGGTCTGCCGGCCGCCGCCGAACCCGCGATGGGACGTCTCGGCAAGAAGATCGGCAAGCCCTTCGGACAGCTCCTCTCGCTCCTGCACTCCCCCGTCAACCCGCGACGGATGATCAACGCGTTCGCCCCGCGTGGTGTCGAGGACGTGCTCTGGGGCTCGGAGGTCCTCGACGCCGTCATCCCAGCGGCCAACGGGTTCCTCTCGGCAAGAGGCCTCGCCCGCATGTACGCGATGATCGCCGGCGGCGGGGAGCTCGACGGAGTGCGGCTCCTCTCGCCGGAACGGGTGCGCGAGATGGGCACCGCGCAGAACCGTCGCCTCGACCTGCTCCTCGTGGCGCCCATGTGCTGGCGCCTCGGGTACCACATCATCGCGACCACCCGCGGGATCGACCACGATGCGATGGGCCATTTCGGCTTCGGCGGATCCGGCGGGTGGGCGGACCCCGAACGCGATCTCGCGATCGCGATGGTGTGCAACCGCGGGACCGGCAGCCCGCTCGGCGACCTGCGCCTGCTCCGCCTCGGTGCCGCCGCCCTCGACGGGGCGCGGTCAGCGAGGTCGTCAGACCCCGACGAGACGCGGCGCGGGAGCGTCGCGGTCTGAGGGGCTTTGCGGCACCCCGACGTCAGAGGCTCGCGATGAGGCGCTCCACTCGTTCGTCGTGGGACTTGAAGGGGTCCTTGCACAGGACGGTGCGCTGGGCCTGATCGTTGAGCTTGAGGTGCACCCAGTCGACGGTGAAGTCGCGGCGCCGCTCCTTGGCCTTCTTGATGAACTCGCCGCGCAGGCGCGCGCGGGTGGTCTGCGGCGGCGACAGCACCGCCTCCTCGATGTCGGCGTCGTGGACGACCTTGTCCATCTTGGCGCGCCGCTCGAGGAGGTAGTACAGGCCGCGCTTCCGGTTCACGTCGTGGTAGGCGAGGTCCATCATCGCCACCTTGGGGTGCAACAGGCTGATGCCCTCACGCTCGCGCATCGCCTCCACGAGGCGGTGCTTCGCGACCCAGTCGCATTCGCGGTGGAGCTGGAAGGGGTCCTTGTCGAGCCAGGTCATCACGTGCTGCCACATCCCCAGCGCCTGCTGCTCCAGCGGTGACAGGCCGTTGTGCTCGGCATAGCGCAGGGCTCGCTCGAGATACTCGGTCTGGATGTCGAGCGCCGACGCCTCGCGACCGTTGGCGAGGCGCACCTTGCGCCGGCACGTGATGTCGTGGCTGATCTCGCGGATCGCACGGATCGGGTTCTCGAGGGTGAGGTCGCGCATGACGACCTCCTCCTCCAGCATCCGCAGCAGGATCGAGGTCGCCCCGACCTTGAGGAACGTGGCGTACTCGCTCATGTTCGAGTCGCCCACGATCACGTGCAGGCGCCGGAAGCGCTCCGCGTCGCTGTGGGGCTCGTCGCGGGTGTTGATTATCGGCCGGCTGCGGGTCGTCGCCGACGAGACACCCTCCCAGATGTGCTCGGCGCGCTGGCTCAGGCAGTACATGGCGCCGCGGGCGGTCTGGAGGACCTTGCCCGCACCCGCCCAGATCTGGCGGGTCACGAGGTATGGGATCAACGTGTCCGCGTAGTGCTGGAACTCGCCGTGACGGCTCATGAGGTAGTTCTCGTGGCAGCCGTAGCTGTTGCCGGCGGAGTCGGTGTTGTTCTTGAAGAGGTAGATCTCGCCGCGGATGCCCTCCTCCTGCAGGCGTGCCTCCGCCGACGCGAGCAGCCGTTCGAGGATGCGCTCCCCCGCCTTGTCGTGGCAGACGAGGTCGTAGATCGAATCGCACTCGGGCGTGGCGTACTCGGGATGGCTGCCCACGTCGAGGTAGAGGCGGGCACCGTTCTCGAGGAAGACGTTGGAGGACCGGCCCCAGGACACGACTCGCCGGAAGAGGTAGCGGGCGACCTCGTCCGGGCTCAGGCGCCGCTGCCCGCGCAGCGTGCACGTGACGCCGTACTCGTTCTCGAGGCCGAAGATGCGTCGCTCCAAGGTGCGCCAAGCATACGCCCGTCTTCGCGGGCATCCCGCGACGCCCAAAGCAGAGGGAAAGGTACGATGTCCCCCATGTACAAGGCGGTCATCCTCCTCAAGCGCCGCGCCGGCATGGCCCACGACGAGTTCCTGATGAACCTCAACGTCCATGTGCGCCCGCTGATCCGGATGCTTCCCGGTGTGAGCCGCATCGTGGTCTGCGATGCCGTCGCCGGCCCCGGCGGGGCCCCGGTGTTCGACGCGATGGCCGAGTTCTACTTCGACTCCGTGGACGCCGTCCGCTCACTGGTGAGCTCGTCGGAGGCACGGGCGCTCGAGGCCAAGATGGCCGAGTTCGTCGACATGGACGCTTACGAGGCGTTCCTGACCACCGAGATCGAGATCGAGACCAACGTGGGGTCCCAGTCAGGCGTCTGAGACGGTGGCGACGGTGGGTCAGCCGTCCTCGGTCTCAGGGGTATCGGTGTCGCCGTCGTCAGGAGCGGGAGCGGCGGGATCGACCGTGTCGGTGCCGAGCATCTCTGTGATCTCCTCGGGCGCCATCCGCTGGAAGCAGCGCCGTGCGGCGCTGCGGTCGAGGAGGGCGACCTCGAGATCGGCGGCGTCGATCGTGCGCTCGGCCTGATCGGCGAGCGCCTGGACCGCAGCCTCGAGCGCGTCGGGCGCGCCCATCTGCGCCTCGTAGGAGGAGCCGAAGCGCTCGGCGAGGTCGTCGGCCTTGCCGCCGATGGCGACGAAGCCGGTCTCGTCGGTGATCTGGCCGTCGAAGGTCACACGGAACACGTGGTCGCCGTCGCCGTCGGCACCGACCTCGGCGACGAGGAGCTCGACCTCCATGGGCTTCATCTCCGTCGTGAAGATGTGGCCGAGCGTCTGCGCATATGCACCGGCGAGACCGCGTGCGGTGACGTCCTCGCGTGAGTACGAGTAGCCGGTGATGTCGGCCTTGCGCACCCCGGCGACCCGCAACGACTCGAACTCGTTGTAGCGGCCCACCGCAGCGAACGCGATGCGGTCGTACATCTCGGCGATCTTGTGCAGGCTCCGCATCGGGTTCTCGGCGACGAAGAGGATGCCCTCGTCGACGGTGACGGCGAGGATCGAGCGGCCGCGGGCGATGCCCTTGCGTGCGTACTCGGCACGGTCGTTGAGGACCTGTTGGGGTGAGACGTAGAACGGGACCGTCATTGTGGCGCGCCTCCGTAGCGGACCCGCAGCTCGTCGAGCACGCCGTCGAAGATGCGCGCGACCTCGTCCTCGGGCACGACCCGGTAGCCGTCGGCGTCGATGACGGCGATGTTGGGGTAGATGCGGCGCAGCACGTCGGGGCCACCGGTGCCGGCGTCCTCGTCGGATGCCTCGAAGAGCGCCTCCAGCGCGATCGCGACGGTGTCGTCCTCGGACATCCCTTCGTGCCAGCGACCCTTTATGTAGCTGCGGGCATCGCGTCCTCCCGACCCTGTCGAGTGGAAGTCGCGCTCCTCGTAGCGGCCTCCCGCGAGGTCGTACTTGAAGATGCGCCCGGTCTCCCTCGACAGGTCGAATCCGCAGAAGATGGGCACGACCGCGAGGCCGAGCTGCATCGCCGCCATCAGGTTCTGGCGGATCATCTCCGCGAGGCGGTTCGCCTTGCCCTCCAGGCTCAGGCGACGCCCCTCGATCTTCTCGTAGTGCTCGAGCTCGACCTGGAAGAGCCGAACCATCTCGACGGCCGGACCGGCGGCCCCCGCGATGGCAACGGCGGAGTGGCTGTCGGCGGGGAACACCTTCTCGATGCCGCGGCTCGCGATCGTGAAGCCCTCGGTGGCACGCCGATCGCCTGCCATCACGACACCGCTGTCGAAGCGCATCGCGAGCACGGTCGTACCGTGGGCGCCGGGCGCGTCCTCGGCCGCGCCTGCGCGGATGATCGCAGGGTCGAAGCGGTTGTTGACGAGCTCGGGGTGCTCACGGCGCAGGTGTGTGACGAACGACGACGTGAGGCCCCAGCCCTTGTCGCCCCCCAGTTCAGAATGGACCATGGCGGCCTACTCGCCGCCCTTCTGGATGTAGTTGCGGACGAACTCCTCGGCGTTCTCCTCGAGCACCGAGTCGATCTCGTCGAGCAGGTCGTCTATGTCCTCTTTGAGCTCCTCGACGCGCTCGGTGGCGGCAGGGGCGTCGTCGACCTCGACGGCGTCCTCTTCGCGATCCCTGCGGCGTGGCTGGCGCCGTTCCTGCTCGGGCATCTCAGCCCCTCCTGTGGGTCCTCCGGGCTCGCACCTCGTGAGCTGCCGTCGCCGGCAAGGTCATCTCGGGGTCCGTCCACCTATCGGCTGGTCGTCGTCCGCGGATCACCGACGCCGACACTGTAGCCCCAAAGCCGAGCGGATCGAGCGCTTTCGCGTCGTTGCTGCATTCCGGTCACTTCCCGAGCGCCGCCAGCAGTTCTGTGGCGGTCGAGCAGCGATCGAGGAGGTCGCCGACGAGAGGGCGCGTGCCTCGGGCGGGCTCGAGCATCGGCACCCGGCGCAACGACTCGTCGCCGGTGTCGAACACGATCGAGTCCCAGTTGGCGGCGACGATCGCGTCGGCGTAGCGGGCGAGACAGCGGCCGCGGAAGTACGCACGGGTGTCCTCGGGCGGCTCGGTCACGGCCTCGGCGACCTTCTGGCGGTCGAGGATCGTCTCGAGGCGGCCCGATGCCATCAGCTTGTAGGCGACGCCCTTGTCGGGTCGCACGTCGTGGTACTGCAGGTCGATCAAGCGCAGCTTGGGGTCGGACCACTCGAGCCCACCGCGCTCGCGGTAGGCGTCCACGAGGCCGTACTTGGTCGGCCAGTCGAGGACCCCGTCGAGCCGCATCGGGTCGTCCTCGAGTGCGTTGAGGACCTGCTCCCAGCGGTCCATGATCGCCTCGGCTGCCGCGTCGGGACCGCTGTCACGCCCGTCGAGGTACTTGCGGACCTTGTCGAAGTAGTCCCACTGCACCTCGACGGCGGTCATTCGGCTGCCGTCGTGGCACTGCACCAGGCGGGTGCACGTGGGATCGTGGCTGATCTCCAGCAGCGAGGCCACCGGGTTGAGGAGGCGCAACGACTCGATGTCGGTCTCCTCGACCATCGCGAGCACCAGCGACGTGGTGCCCAGCTTCAACCACGTCGCGACCTCGGACATGTTCGCGTCGCCCACGATCACGTGCAGACGCCGGTAGCGCGACGGGTCCGAGTGCGGCTCGTCGCGTGTGTTGACGATCGGCCGCTTGAGCGTGGTCTCGAGACCGACCTCCTCCTCGAAGAAGTCGGCACGTGCGCTCACCTGGAAGTCGCAGTCGGGACGGTTGTGCTCGCTGCCGACCTTGCCTGCCCCGCATACGACCTGCCGCGTCGTGAGGAACGTCAGCATGTGGTCGACGACTCGCCCGAAGGGCACGCGGCGGTCGATGAGGTAGTTCTCGTGGCAGCCGTAGCTGTTGCCCTTGCCGTCGCTGTTGTTCTTGTAGACGATGAGCCGCTGGCCCTCGGTCAGGGTGCGCTGAGCGGCCTGCACGGAGGCCGCGACCACCTGCTCACCCGCCTTGTCGAACAGGGTCGCCTCGAGGGCGTCCGCGCACTCCGGCGACGAGTACTCCGGATGCGCGTGGTCGACGTAGTAGCGCGCCCCGTTGGTCAGCACGACGTTGACGAGGTGCGTCTCGATCTCCGGCGGCGCGGCCCCGTCGGTGGTGAACCCACGTGCGTCACGGCCGGGGCTCTCGTCGTCGAAGTCCCAACGGACACGGCGCATCTCCGTGTTCGCGTAGCTGTTGATGAGCAGGCTCGACGCGATGACCGGGTTGAATTCCTCCTGGCCGACGACGACGATGCCGAACTCGGTCTCTATCCCGCAGATCTTGGGAAACGCCACGAGGCCAGGTTAGAGATATTGGCCGGTGTTGACCGTGTCGATCGAACGACCACCGGTCGGTTCACCGTCCTTGTCGCGCTGGATCAGCGTGCGGACGTAGACGATGCGCTCACCCTTCTTGCCGGAGATCTTCGCCCAGTCGTCGGGGTTCGTCGTGTTCGGCAGGTCCTCGTGCTCCTTGAACTCCTGGGTGGTCGCCTCGAGGAGGTCGTCAGCACGGATTCCCTTCGCGCCTCCGGCGATCGCACGCTTGATCGCGTACTTCTTCGAGCGGCTCACGATCGACTCGATCATCGCCCCCGACGAGAAGTCCTTGAAGTAGAGCGTCTCCTTGTCACCGTTGGCGTACGTGACCTCGAGGAAGCGCGTGTCGTCGTCGCAGGCGTACATCTTCTCGACGGTGCGTGCGACCATCGATGCCACGCAGCGCTCGCGGTCGCCGTCTGCGTCGGCGAGCTCGTCGGCGGCGAGCGGCAGGTCCGCGGTCAGGTACTTGAGGAAGATGTCGCCCGCCGCGGCTTCGTCGGGGCGCTCGATCTTGATCTTGATGTCGAGGCGGCCAGGGCGCAGGATCGCCGGGTCGATGAGGTCCTCGCGGTTCGAGGCTCCGATCACGACGACGTTCTTGAGCGTCTCGACACCGTCGATCTCGGACAGGAGCTGAGGCACGATCGTCGACTCGACGTCGGAGCTGATGCCGGTGCCGCGCGTGCGGAAGAGCGAGTCCATCTCGTCGAAGAACACGATGACGGGCACGCCCTCGTTGGACTTCTCCTTCGCCCTCTGGAAGATGAGGCGGATCTGGCGCTCGGTCTCACCGACGTACTTGTTGAGGAGCTCCGGCCCCTTGATGTTGAGGAAGTAGCTGCGGGCGTTCTCG
>JAIBAC010000106.1 GCA_019695375.1 Acidimicrobiia bacterium | reverse complement strand
CCGGCCGTCATGGTCGCGACCGTCGTGGCGCGCAGCCGGGTCGTCCGCCACGACGGCGAGGACGGCTGGCGAGCACCGGGCGCGGCACCACCGAGCGGTCGCCTCCCGTACTTCTCACGCTGACCGCCGCCCCGCTCCAGCGGTTCGGGATGGACGTGGGGACGTGGATCGCGTTGTGAGGTCGTTTCGCGTCCCCACGTCGGGGGTGGGATTGGACGTGGGGACGTAGATCGCGCTGAGAGGTCGATTCGCGTCCCCACGTCGGGGGTGGGATTGGACGTGGGGACGTGGAACGCGTTGTGAGGTCGTTTCGCGTCCCCACGTCCGGGGTGGGATTGGACGTGGGGACGTAGATCGCGCTGAGAGGTCGATTCGCGTCCCCACGTCGGGTTTGAACCACGCACCTCCGCTCGTGGACGTCTACGGAGGAAGCGCCTCGGCCTGCTAGACCTCGGCGGCGATGTTGCGGATTCACCAATCGGTCGCCTGGTTCGTGCTGTGCGCCAACGCCCTCGTCGGCATCTGGGCGATCGTGGGGCACTGGTACCAGCGGATCGTGGTCCCGGCACTGTGGTGGTGCATCGCGATCGCGTACGGCGCCGTCGTCGTGCAGGTGTCGATCGGCATCTACCTCGTGACCCTGGGCGGCTACCAGATCGCGGGCACGAACGCAGGCCCCGGCGGTGTCGCCGCGTTCCACGTGTTCTACGGTGTGATCGGAGTCATAGCGGTCGCGATCGCGTGGATCTACAGCCGCTCGAGCGAATGGGTGGCCGAGCACAGGGAGCTCTTCTTCGGCCTCTTCAGCCTGTTCGTCATGGGTCTCGCGATCCGGGCGATGATCACCGTCAACGCAGTGTGAGGCCGGCGTGAGCGAACCACCACCGCGGCGCTGCATCGGCGTCGTCTTCGGCGGGCGTTCGGCCGAGCACGACGTGTCCTGCGCGTCAGGCCTGTCCGTCCTCCGCGCCCTCGATCCGAGCCGCTTCGACGCCGTCGCGATCGGCATGACGCGCAACGGTGCCTTCGTCGTCCCCCCGCGCGACGCTGTCGCCACCGCTGTCGCCGGCGACGCGTCGCGTGCGGCCAACGCCATCGCGGACCACATCGACGCCGCAGGTGCGGAGGTCTGCTTCGTGCGCTCCGACAACCCTGGTCGCGTCGACCTCGTGCTCGCCGAAGGCGGCGCCCGCGTGGCGACGCTGGACGTCGTGTTCCCGGTTCTGCACGGGCCCTACGGCGAGGACGGCACGATCCAGGGGCTGTTCGAGACGCTCGGAGTGCCCTACGTCGGCTCCGGGGTCCTCGGCTCCGCGGTGGGGATGGACAAGGTCGCGATGAAGCGGGCGCTGCGCGCCGACGGCGTCCCGGTCGGGCCGTACCGCTGGTTCAGCGAGGACGACTGGCGCGAGGACACTGGCCTCGGCGCCGACGTGCTCGACGAGCTCGGCACGGCGGTGTTCGTCAAGCCCGCGAACCTGGGCTCGTCGGTGGGGATCAGCCGTGTGGACTCCGCCGAGGCGCTCGAGGTGGCAGTGGAGGAGGCCCTCCGCTACGACGACTGCGTCGTCGTCGAAGCCGAGCTGCGCGGTCGCGAGATCGAGTGCGGAGTCCTGGGTGGGCGCCGGCCGCTGGCGTCGCGCCCGGGCGAGATCACCGTGGCGGGCGGCTGGTACGACTACGCCGCCAAGTACCTGGATGCCGCCGCCGCGCAGCTGCATGTCCCAGCCGACCTGCCACCCGAGTGGGAGACGCGCATCCGCGACCTCGCCCTCGACGCCTTCCGCGCTGTCGGGTGCTGGGGTCTCGCCCGCGTCGACTTCTTCTGCGACCCTCCCGCCGGCGCCGTGTGGGTCAACGAGGTCAACACGATGCCGGGGTTCACGTCGATCTCGATGTACTCGAAGATGTGGGCCGCGAGCGGTCGCGACTACGCGTCGCTCGTGGCGGAGCTCATCGACCTCGCGTTCGACAGGCACCGGCTCGTGGCGCGAAGGAGCGCCACACCTTGAGAGTCCTCGTCGCCGGCGCCGGTGGGCTCGTGGGCACGGCCTGCCAGCGTGCGTTCGGCGACGACGACCTGTGGGCCGTGACCCATGCCGAGCTCGATGTCACGGATCCCGTGGCGGTCGAGGCAGCCGTCGCCGCCTTCAGACCAGAGGTGGTCGTCAACGCGGCGGCGTGGGCGCAAGTGGACGCGTGTGACGCCGATCCCGACGGCGCGTTCGCGGTCAACGCCGTGGCTCCCGGGATCCTCGGACGCGCGGCTTCACGCCGCGGGGCGGTCACCTGCCACCTCTCGACCGACTACGTGTTCGGCGGGAGCACCGGCGCCGGGGGGCCGCCCTACGACGAGTGGTCGCCGGTCGCGCCGCTGCAGACCTACGGGCGCACCAAGCTCGGTGGCGAGGACGCGGTGCGCCGCTCGACACCGGCGCACGTGATCGCGCGGACGTCGTGGGTGTTCACCGCAGACGGGGGGATGACGGCGCGCATCCTCGAACAGTACGAGCGTGACGGTGAGGTGCGGGCGTTCTCGGACCAGTGGAACGCCGCGACCTGTGGCGACGAGCTCGCGGCAACCCTGCGCCGCATCGTCGTGTCCGGCCGTTTCGGGACCTTCCACGTGTGCGGTCTGGGGCGGACCACTCGTGCCGACCTGTCGCGGGCGGTCCTCGAGGCCAACGGCGTCGACCCCGCTGCGGTCGTCGATGTCTCGATGGCCTCGGTGCCCGGCCTGAGCCCGCGTCCGTCCGACACCACCATGGAGCCCCGTGCCCTCCGTCTCGCCGGCATCGTCGGCCCCGGACCCTGGCGCGACGCCCTGTAGACGCCCTCTGTTGGAGAACGATCCGGCCACCTGGCCGCTTGGATGACGAGAGCGCGCAAAACCGCGGTTCCCGTCATCCAAACCCCGTCAGCCGGCCGCGATGTGATCCAAGCGTCAGAGGCGCACGATCGGACAGGTGAGCGTGCGCGTGATGCCTTCGACGGTCTGGATCTTGGCGACCACGAGCTTGCCGAGGTTGTCCATCGTGTCCGCCTCGGCCTTGACGATCACGTCGTAGGGGCCGGTGACGTCCTCGGCCGAGATCACTCCCGGCAGCTCCGCGGCCGCCGCCGCGACCCGGTCGGCCTTGCCGACCTCGGACTGGATGAGCACGTAAGCCTGGACCACGAGTCCTCCCGGCACCTCGCCGCCTGCGGGCACCGGCCCAAGCTACTCCGCCCGCCGCACGGGAGAGCGGCCGAGCCCCGGGTCGTCAGTCCTTGCCCTGACCGAGACGCAGACGCGTCGCGAGGGTCAGACCCCCACGCTCGACGGTGTCGTAGACCACGCGCTGGCCCTGGCGCAGCATCAGGAAGATCGAGCCGTCGAGGGCGTCGTCAGCGAGGGGCACCGTGGTGCCGTCGTCGGCGAGCACGAAGCCGCCGCCGGTCGTGGGGTCGTAGGTCTTGACCGTTCCCTGAGCCATGGGCCGCAGGCTACCCGGGCCTGGTGCTCGCGAACTAAAGGCATGCGGGTCTGCGTGTCGACGCTGTAGGAGACGTGGGGACTCCGACACCGACCCGGACCACCGACGCAGCACCGAAGGCCGTTCCTACGAGAGCCGACGACGGCATGACGCTGCTCGAGATGGTGATCGCGATAACGGTCCTCGCGATCGTGATCCTGGCGATCGCCGGCAGCGTCAACGCCGGCCTCGGCCTCGTCCGCAAGGCCAAGGTCCAGGACATCGCGACCGAGCTCGCCAACGGAGAGCTCGAGAAGGTCAGCCGCCTGCGCAACCAGTCCGACTCGCACGCGGTGGGCGGCCAGTTCAGCTACGAGAACGTCGCCCTCGTCGGCCAGACCCCCGACGGCCGCATCGAGCCCTCGAGCGTGCAGACCGTGCGCGGGATCGAGTTCACGATCACGCGCAACGTCGACTTCCTCGTCGACGCCGTACCCGGCGAACCGAACCAGCAGGCCGGTTACAAGGTCGTGTCGGTGACCGTAAGGCCCACCAACGCTGACGAGCCCGTCGTCACCGCCAAGACCATCGTCTCACCGGAGACCTCCTCGACGCCCGGGACGATCTTCGTGAACGTCACCGACGCCGCGGACGGCTCCAGCCCTCGCGAGGGCGTCATGATCAACCTCAACGCGAGCGGAGCCAACTACAACCGCCTGTCCAAGGCGGACGGACTTGCGTCGTTCTTCGAACTGACCCCCGACAAGACCTACGACGTCAGCCTCAACGACCTCTCGTGGCAGCTCAAGTCGTGCACGCCGACCCAGATAACGCCGAACCCGCTCGGCGAGGAGACCGGCACCTGCTTCGTCTACCGCACCTTCACCCTGGGAGCGACCGTGCGCGACGCCTCCAACGGTGGTTCGATCGCGTCCAACGACTACCGCATGGCGGTCTCCTTCAACGGTGGCGGCCAGTTCGGCTCCGACGGCAACGTCTTCAACGGGCAGTCGCCTCCACCGGGCGCGCTGTCGGGGACGACGTGGACGTTGACCGAGCTCGCCACGGGACGCCCCCTCGTGTCGAACCTGACATACAACGTCTCGGTCTGGGCACCGGGGTTCGCGCCGCAGTCGATCACGCCGCGGACGATGCCGGCGGGCTACCCGTCCTCGTCGAACGACACGGTCGCGTTCGACCTCGTGCCCGCCGTCACGGGCACGGCGTCGATCGCGGTCAGCAAGGGTGGGTCTCCGGCGTCGTCCGCACGGGTCCTCGTCGTCGACAAAGGCACCGGCGCGACCGTCGTCAAGTACGCGCTCACGTCGCTGTCGGGCTCGATCGACATCGATCTCGAACCGGGTACGTACACCGTCACCGCCGACCCCGGTAGCGGGACCCAGTCCGCCGACGTGACCGTCACCGCCTCGACCACAACCACCCACACATTCGCGTTCCCATGAGGGGGAAGCCCATGCACGCGACCGCAAGGCAGGAACACGACGACGGCCTGACGATGACGGAGGTCCTGGTCACGATCATGTTGCTCGGTGTGGTGCTGGGCGTCGTGGGTGGGTTCTTCACCAACATCACCCGCGCGTTCGGGTTCACGAGCGAGCTGGCGAGCTACGAGAGGGACGCCCGCCTCGCGATGGACACGATGCAGCGCGAGATCCGTCAGGCCCACAGCCGCGACGTCAGCGCGAGCCTCTGGACCGACGCGTGGCCGATCCAGACGATGACGGGCACCGAGATGGTGTTCTTCTCCCTCGATCGCGACGATCCAGCCCAGCTCCACGCGATCAGGTACTGGGTCGAGGACAGCGACCGCAAGCTCTATCGCGCCCAGGTCGAGATGGTCCCCGCGGGCGCAGACGTGTGGAACTGGCCGGCCACCTTCAGCTGGGACGACGACAAGCGCGTGCTCGCCAACGACGTCCTCAACACCGGCAGCGGCGCCGACCGCCCGCTGTTCTGGAACCCGGACTCCACCAACTCGCCGGGACCTGAGTGCGAGGCACCGGACCCCGCCAGCGACACCGCCGTGGGCATGGGATTCCAGTCGGTGTCGATCTGTCTCGCCATCGACCGCCACGCAGACGAGCTGCCGACGGCGTACCAGGTCGTGGGCACCGCGACGTGGCGCAACCCGGCGTCGTCGAACCAGGGCCAGGAGCCGCCGGGAGCGAACGGCGACCTCTACTTGTGGGCCTCGATCACGGGCCAGTCCGCCACCGACGGCACGCGGACGTGGGGCGCGCCGAGCAACTGCAACTACTACGGCAACGGCTGCATCGCGCGTGGCGACAAGCTCACGTACCGGATCGACTACGGCAACTACGGAGCGTCGACGGCGCTCGACCACACGATGGAGGTGGTCCTCGATCCGCAGGTGAGCTACTTCTCGTCGACCGGCGGCGGGTCGTTCAGCGCGGTCGACAACACGGTGCGCTGGGACCTCGCCGATCTCAACGGCACCTCGCAGGCCTACGTGACGCTGACCGTGCAGGTCGACAACGACGCCGTGTTCGCGACGAACGTCGTCGAGTCGGCCACCTGGACCGTCACCAGGTACCAGACCGCCGGCAACGTGGTGACGGGAAGCGTCTCGATCGACACGTCGCCCGGCACCACGCACAAGATCATGACGCCGCTGCCCGACCTGTCGATCGGGGTCACGACCAACGCGAGCAGCGGGCAGTACGTCGACATCGACGGCGACTACACGTTCACGGTGACTGTCACGAACTCCGGTGACGGACCGGCGACGAACTCGGTGATCTACGCCGACAAGATCTTCGGCGGCGGAGCGTCGGCGACGGCGTTCGCGTCGAGCATCCAGTGCATCTCGGCGACACAGGGCCTGTTCTACGGGTGCACGAGCCCGCCGGGCGCGGCGCCGCGCCAGTGGCAGTGGAGCGTCGGCACGATCAATCCGGGCCAGACGGTGACGGCCGTGATCACGCTGAAGGCGGCGAGCGCGTGGGGGGCCAAGGGGTGCAACACGACGACGTTCAAGTTCGCGGTCAACGCGACCGAGCTCGGCACGCCGAAGAAGACCTCGACCCAGACGTGGAGGTACCGTCCCTGCCTCGAGGTGCACAAGGTCGCGGTGACGCCGGCCGCCAACTCGAACGTGGCCCGCGGCTCGTGGGTGACGTTCAAGCTCCAGGTGCGCAGCAGGAACACGGCCGCGACGCTCACCGGCGTCAGCGTCCAGGACTACCTGAACCAGTTCAGCAACGCCGGGTGGGACCTGACACCCGCGGCGGGCACCACCTGCACCGGCTTGAACGGATGGACGTGTAGCGGCTGGGACTCGGGCAACAAGGGCTACAACGTGTCGGCACCCGGAGGCGTCTTCGCCCCCAACAACAGCTACGTCGACGTCGCCCAGATCAAGGTCAAGGTCTCCTCGAGCGCCAACTGCACGGCCCGCAACCGTGCACGGGGAACGGCCGCGAACATGACGAGTCAGTACAGCGGTTACGTGAACTACAACGTCACGACGTGCACGACGACGACGTCGTCTACGACGACCACCTCCGGTGGATCGACGACGACGACGAAGGCGACGACGACCACCACGACGTCGACGACGACCACGACCACGCGGCCCGGCGGCGTGTGATGGATGAGGCCGTGAGCGTGCACAGCGGCGCCGACGACGTTGACGGCGAGGCCGGCCTCGCCCTGATCGTCGTCGTCGGCATCGCGTTCGTCCTCACGATCATGGTGCTCACGCTCGTCCAGATCGGGATGAGCCAGTACGGGTTGACTTCGCGCAACACCGACGGCGTCAAGTCACAGGCGGCGGGCGAGGCCGGCCTCAACGCCTACTTGGGCAAGCTCGTGCAGCGCAACGACTTCGACCGCTCGTACCTGCACGCGGCGCCGTTGCCGGGCGGTGGCTCCCAGGTCGCCGAGGCCACGCGTGTGCTCAAAGGCCAGCCCTACGACTGCGCGAACCTGCCCACCGTGTCGGGATCGGGCATCGTGGCGTCGACGATGAGCGCCGACGAGCAGCTCGAGGAGTTCGCGCGCACGTCCGCGTGGGAGGGGGACCTGGCCTGGTGGCATCCATGCGGGTTCGACGCATGGGCGCCCGTCGACCCGTCGGCGCCGGGCGGCACGGCCGAGCTCGACGGCTACGAGTACAGCATCGCCGTGTTCCCACGCGAGAGCAACGAGCTTCGCATCGTCGCCGCCGGCCGCCGCAACGACGACAACGGCAGCCTCGGCACGACCCGTTACGTCGAGGTCGTCGTACGGCCGTCGTCGTTCTCGAAGTACCAGATGATCAGCCAGGGCGACATCGTCGTGAACCGCCAGACGACGACCGGCGGCATCGTCTACTCCACCGGGACCGTGCACCACAAGGGCACCGCCGCCAACTGGGTGATCGGCAACGCCGTCTGTGCGACCGTCTCGGCGCCGTCGGGGTTCATCAGCTGCGGCTCGGGCTACGGCACCGTCTGGCAGGGCAAGGGCCTGCTGGCCGACTGCTCGCCGGCCGAGGCGTTCTTCGTCGCCGGGATCCCGGCGTCGTCGTGCCACGTGCGCGAGCGCGCGGGTGAGACACCCGTGTTCAGCAACGTGACCAAGGCGCGCCAGACGATCGCGAACAAGGTCAGGGGCGGCGGCGGCATGTGGCTGAAGAAGTCGGATCTGCCCGGAGGCGGCTCCAGCGACTGGGGATACCAGATCCAGCTCACGTCGGGCGGCCAGATCGTCGCCAAGCAGTGCACGTACCGGTCGGGCACAGTGCCGCCGCGGGAGATGGGGTCCAAGACGGGGATCAACCGTGGAGCATCGGCGACAGGGACGGCCGAGAACATCTTCGAGGACTCGATCCAGTGCAGCGCGGGGACGTACCTGACCGCGAGCCAGACCAACCCGTTCTTCGTCTACTCGGAGGCACCGATCGCGATCGCGTCGGGCGACAACTTCGTCGTCAGCCGCGGCAACATCGTCAGCGACGAGGACATCTACGTGGGCGGCAACGTCTTCTACGGTGCCGACACGAACGAGACGGCCACCGATCTCGACAACTACGTGCTCGGCGTCCACGCGTACAGCGAGGTGATCCTGCCGGCCTGGGTGAACAGCGCCCAGCCGCACAAGATCCGGCTGGCCGCGATCGCCGAGGAGGGCTCGTACCACGACTCCGAGCTCGTGGCGTTCGGTGCGTACTCGGGCAAATGCGAACCGGACTGGAACAACTTCCCGATCTCGAACCCCCCGAACGCGAACGTGAACCCGTTCCCGAACAACTACATCTGCGCCAAGAGCCAGGGGCTGCAGTACGCCGGATCGTGGTACTCGAAGAAGACCGCCAACGTGACCATGTACGGCAACGGGGTCTCCGGGGTGCAGTACGACTTCTACGACCAGCTCGCGTCGATCCCGCCGCCGTTGTGGCCGAACGCGACGAACGACTTCGACGTCGTGCGGTGGCGTGAGCTCAAGGCCGACTTCGGCACCGAGCTCCCCACCATCAACACACCCTGATCGATCGGGGCGGCCCCGCGCCGGGCCTCGCGACGGGTGCGGTAGCCGGCGGTGCCGCGGCGCACGCTCACGTCCCCAGGTGGGTCTCGCCACGTCGGGATGTGGCGGCGCACTGGCAGGGACACAGCGGCCGGGCCAGAATCTGACATCTGTCACGTTCTGGTCTTAGAGGGCAAAGGGGAGGCCCGGATGGTTCGGCACGGACGCGTGAGCCTGTTGGTGAGCTGGACGCTCGTGGCCGCGGTGGCGGTGGGCGTCGGCATTGCCGGGACCGGCAGCGCGGACGCCGCGCCGACGGTCGTGCCCGGCACCTACGAGATCACGTTCGTGAGCGGACAGGGCACCCTCGGCTCGCAGCCCTTCACGCTCGCGCCCGCGTGCGAGAACGGCATCGACGACGACGACGACGGCCAGACCGACTATCCCGCAGACAGCGGCTGCGCAAGCGCCACCGACGACGACGAGGGCGACGCCGTCGTCGAGTACGAGGCCCCGACCTTCACGGTCAGCATCGACGCCGCCGGGAACATCTCGGCACCGCCGTCGGGGGTGAGCTGGCCCGGGCCGGGATTCGTGTCCGATGTCGTCGGTGGCAAATCCGTGTCCGGCCACATCGACCCTGCAACCGGCGCGCTCAGCCTCACCTGGTACTTCCACGTGCAGATGAGCGAGTCGGGCGTCACGATCCAGATCGGCAACCCGCTGAGCCCGATCTCGCTCGACGTGAGCTCGTCCACCACCGGCGGTTCGGCGTTCAACGCGGCCACACGTCGTGCCACCGTCGTCGACGACACCATCGTGTTCCCCGGCGCGATCTGCACCGGCAACCTCCTGCTGTGCACGCTCGGCAACGTGGCAGCGCTCGTCAACGAGTCGCTCGGCCTGCCGACCGCCCCGGGCGAGAGCGTGTTCAACATGGTCGCCGAGTTCGACCGCAGCCCGATCTCGGGGTCGACCCCCACCGACACCGCGGATCTGACGATCGCGAAGTCGCACTCCGGCGATTTCACGGTCGGCCAGCAGGGTTCGTACGCGCTCGCCGTGTCGAACGTCGGGACGGCGGCGTCGTCGGGTGAGGTGTCGGTGGTCGACACGTTGCCGGCGGGGCTGTCGTACGCCACCTACGTCGGTTCGGGTTGGTCGTGTTCGGCGGTGGCTCAGGTTGTGACGTGTACGTCGTCGGAGTCGATCGCGGCCGGTGGGTCGGCGTCTCCGTTGTCGTTGGTGGTGACGCCGTCTGTGGCTGGGTCGGTGGTGAACACGGCTGTGGTCTCTGGTGGGGGGCAGTCGAACACGGGTAATGATTCGGATTCGGATCCGACGACGGTTGATGATGTGGCGCCGCCTGA
>JAIBAC010000105.1 GCA_019695375.1 Acidimicrobiia bacterium | reverse complement strand
AGGGCTCACCGTCGACCAGCATCCGCAGGGACGCGGTGCGGGCGCCACGGCAGCGGACCACGAGGCGCGCCCGCGTCCACTGGATGCCGCGCCGCTGCGGCGCCTCGAACGCGACGACCTCGACCGACGGGCGTGGCCGCCGCAGCAGGACCGGTTCGCGCGAGGCGAAGCCGCGGAACCAGCCGAACACCCACAGGGCGAGCAGAGGTGCCGCGAGTCCGGCGAGCACCAGCGCTGATATCAGGATCGCGGGCGGCAGGTTCAAGGGCGGACTCGTCATCGTCGGCGTCGGCGGTGCCATCGATTCTGGCACCGCCGCCGGCGGCCGCGTCCGCCCCGTTGCCGCCGGCGAGGTGACGTCCGTACAATCCCGACCAATCTGACGGGACGTCAGATCACCGTCCAGCGAACCGGGGGAACCGTGGACCTCGTTGCCATGCACGCGAGCTACAAGGGCGACGCGACCGCTCTGGTGGAGGGCGACCGCGAGCTCACGTGGAGCGAGTACAACGCGGAGAAGAACAAGGTCGCCAACGCGCTCGTGGGGATGGGTGTCACCGCCGACGACAAGGTCGTCTGCTACGTGCACAACTGCATCGAGCGCTTCCTCGTCACCGCGGCAGGCGACACGCTCGGGATCACCGTGGTCCCCATGAACTACCGCCTCACCGCGCCCGAGGTGGAGTACATCGTCGGTGACAGCGAGGCGCGCTTCGTGTTCTTCGGCGAGGAGTTCGGCGACATCATCGAAGCCGTGCGGCCGAGCTGCCCGAAGGTCGAGGCGTGGATCTCGACGGGCAAGAGCACAGCGCCCGGAGTGCTCGCCTGGCACGACTGCGTGTCCACGGCATCACCCGACACGCCACCGTCGCTTGCCGATGGCGGCGGGGTGATGATCTACACGTCGGGAACGACCGGCAACCCCAAGGGCGCCTACCGCGAGCCGGGCCAGACATCCGACGAGATGCGCGCCAAGTGGTTCGCCGACATGCTGGCGGAGTTCGACATCCGCGGTGGCGACGACGTCCACCTCGTGTGCGGGCCTCTCTACCACGGCGCCCCCTTCAGCTTCGCGATGATCGCGACCGGGGTCGGCTCCAAGATCGTGATCATGCCCAAGTTCGACGCCGAGACCGCAGCGCGGCTCATAGCCGAGCACGGCGTCGGCTACACGGTCATGGCGCCCGTGCTCGTCAAGCGCTTCCTGGCGCTGCCCGACGACGTCCTCTCCGGCTACGACCTCTCCTCGCTGCACACGATCGTGACGACCGGGGCACCGTGCCCGCAGTCGACCAAACGCGAGCTGCTCGAGCGCGTCGGCCCGGTCCTCTACGAGTTCTACGGCTCGACCGAGCTCGGCGTGAACACGATCATGAAGCCCGCAGACGTGCTCGCCAAGGAAGGCTCCTGTGGCAGGGAGTTCCCCGGCGTCGAGCTCGCGATCCTGCGCGAAGACGGCACCGAGGCCGACGTCGGCGAACCCGGCGAGCTGTACGTGCGCAAGCACCCCCTCGCGTTCAGCGGCTACTACCACAAGGACGACGCGACCCGCAGCGCCTACCACGGCGAAGACCTCATCAGCGTCGGCGACGTCGCATACAGGGACGCCGACGGCTTCTTCTTCATCTGCGACCGCAAGACCGACATGATCATCAGCGGCGGCGTGAACATCTATCCCGCCGAGATCGAGAACGTCCTGCACCAGCACCCGGCGATCGCCGACTGCTGCGTCTTCGGGATCCCGAACGAGGAGTTCGGCGAAGCGGTCCATGCGAGCGTCGAGCTCAAGGACGGTGCCTCCCTCACCATCGACGAGCTCAAGGAGTGGAGCCGCGACAAGCTCGCCGACTACAAGCGTCCACGCAGCATCGACTTCGTCGACGCCCTGCCGCGGGACCAGGCGGGCAAGCTCCGCAAGCGCGAGCTGCGCGAGCCGTACTGGGCCGGCCACGAGCGCCGCGTCAACTGACCAACGGACACCGCTGAGGAGCGGCTGCGCAGGAACCCCCACCCGCCGCGTCGAAGTCTTGCTCACTGGGAAGGACGCTGGCGGACGGGAGTCGAACG
Source organism: Acidimicrobiia bacterium (assembly GCA_019695375.1). GTDB lineage: Bacteria > Actinomycetota > Acidimicrobiia > UBA2766 > UBA2766 > JAIBAC01. Next base: position 8,257 of record JAIBAC010000105.1, on the reverse strand, counting down.
GCTTGAGGCCCGATACCCCGGGTGGGCCCGCTCCCTCGGCGCGCGATCACGCGGCGCGCTCGGGGACGGTGTTCGCGAACGGAGTCGAACTCTGGTACGACGCGACGGGTGATCCCGCCGCGGTGGCTGTGCTGCTCATCCACACCCTCGGCCTCCAGTCCTGCAGTTGGGGACCCGAGATCCTGACGCCGCTGCTCGACGCCGGCTACCAGGTCATCCGCGTCGACAACCGCGACGACGGCCGCTCCGAGTGGATCGACTACAGCTGCAACCCCTACGACGTCCGCGACATGGCGACCGACATGGAGTGCCTCCTCGACGCACTCGGCGTCGGCGCAGCCCACCTCGTCGGGTTCGCGATGGGCGCCATGATCGCCCAGCAGGTGGCCGTCGACCACCCCGAGCGCGTCCTCTCGCTCTCCGCCCACGCGGGAATGACCGAGATCGACCTGTCGCGGATGGAATCCCGCGCCCTCGACGTGTTCGGGACGATGCTCAACGCGCCGACGCCGGGGGCGCGCGATCCCATCGAATGGGGGCTCAAGGCCTTGCGCTCGATGGCCGGCCGTGGTTACGCCTTCGACGAGGCGTGGTGGCGGCACGTGCTCGAGACCTGTGGACACCGGTACAACTTCCGCAACGCCCATGCGGTCGCGATGACGCGGACGCCGAGCCAGTTCGACGCCCTCTCGCGCTGCACGGTACCCACCCTGTTCGTCCATGCCGACGACGATCCGCTCTACCCCCACGCGCGGGTGAGAGCGCTCGCCGCGCAGATGCCGTCGGCTCGTCTGCACACGCTCGAGGGCGCGGGGCGCGACCTGAACCCGGCGATCATCGCCGACGTCGTGCCCCAAGTGCTCGCCCACATCACCGCCGTCGACCGCTCCCGTGCCGGCACATCCGTCGCCTGAGGGCCGCGGGCGCCGGTTTGGTGCTCAGGCGTAGCGTCTCAGAGCGGCGTCGAGGTCGCTGCAGACGACGCCGGGTTCTGCCACCACCGCCGCGAGCCAATCTGGTCGAGCCACGGCGCAGACCGAGACGGGATGCTCGAGACCGGACAGGTGCAGGGCCTGGCGCACGTACGCCGTCGCGTAGTCGGGAGGGCGCACGTCCTGGGACAGCTCGGCGAGCGCGAAGGGATCGGGGGTGCTCGTGGCGCCGGGGTCCGGTGGACGGATCACAGTCGACGTCGGGCTCGGACTGCCGCCCGCGAGGCCGGGACCGTCACGCAGGATCGCGCCGCGCACCAGTTGGGGACGCGCCCCGGCGATGAGGAGAGCGACGTAGGCGCCGAGGCCGGCGCCGCAGAGCGTGGCCGGCCCCAGGTGCACGAGAGCGGTGTCGACGTCAGCCATGAGCGTCTCCGCCGTGTATCCGCCGCCTGCGGGCACCGTCGACGAGCCGTGGCCCGTGAAGTCCAGTGCGTGCACGGCGTGCGGCCACGCGGCGACCTCGGGCGGCAGCGTCGCCGGCGAGCTCATCGCGAGCGGATGGAGCAGGAGCAGGGGCTTCCCCGCACCGTCAGCGCCGCCGCCATCGCCACCGTCGGCTGCAGGGCGGAGGGTGTGCAGCGCGAGGCGGACCTTGGCGTGGGTGAGCCACGTGATCACGCCAGGAACTCCAGGACGAGCGCGGCGACGCGGGCGGGCTGTTCGATGTGGACGAAGTGACCGGCGTCGTCGAGCATCTCGAATCGTGTCCCCGGCTGCGCGTACGGCTCGACGTCTTCCGGCAGCGTTCCCCAGCCGAGCAGCTCTTCCTGGCCCGCGAGGACGGCGAGCAGCGGACACGCCATCGTCGCGATCGAGCGCAGCGACCATTCCGGACGCCAGGGACCGAAGCCGCCGAAGCGCAGCTGGGGATCGATCTTCCAGCGCCAGCCGTCGGGGTCGCGCCGCGCGCCCACGGTCACGAGGTACTCGAGCCACGCGGCGTCGAGGCGCGGGTTCATCAGGCCGCGCCGCTCGCCGAGCTCGGAGATGGTGCCGGGCCGGCGCTGGCGGCCTGCCACGCGACGGCGGTGATCGAGCCAGCCGGTCAGCTCCTCGTCGAGCATGCGGGTGCGTTCGGTCTCGGCGAGGTCGGGCATGCGGTTGCCCGACGGGACGCCGTCGAGGTTCACGACCCGGGAGATGCGGTGCGGCCACGTGTTCGCGAGGCGCAACATCATCGCCCCGCCCTTGGAGTGGCCGACGACCGGCACCGCGTCGGTGGTCGTGGAGTCGAGGACCATCGCCGCGTCGCGCAGGTCCGACTCCCACGAGTACAGGGCGGCGTGCTCGCTGTCGCCGTGGCCGCGCTGGTCCCACGCGACCACGCGCCAGCCTGCGTCGGCGACGAGCGGAGCGAACACGTCGAAGGTGCGGGCGAAGTCGAAGCCGCCGTGCGCGAACAGGACCGGTGGAGCCTCGGCGTCACCCCACTCCACGACAGCGATCTCGACCCCGAACGCGTCCACGCGGCGCGTCCGGTCCGGCGCGCGGGCGCCGGGATAGGTGGTGGGGGTCTGCGCAGCCGTCATCGGATCGCGGTGACGATAGCCAGACCAGCGCTGCCGGACGGGCGACCGGACCGGAAACGGTTACCACTGGTCACCAGGGCTGGGCTACGGTATGCCGGCCGTCGGGAACGCGCGGGGACGAGCGAGAGGAGCGCGAGGGCGTGGACGTGGTGCGCCGGTGGAGATCGCGTGTCCAGGCGCATCCGCGCTATCGCTGGATCGTGCTCGCGACCGTCCTCTTCGGCCTCTTCGCGGTCGGCCTCAGCTTCACCGTCCTGTCCACGGTCCTCCCACAGATCGACTCCGAGTTCGGCGTCGACGAGTCCGTGAGCCACTGGGTCGTGACAGCGCCGATCCTCGTGTTCGGGATCGCGGGGCCGATCGTGGGCAAGTTCGGCGACATCTACGGCGCCAAGCGGCCCTACCTCGTCGGGTTCGGGATCGCGACCGTGTTCCTGTTCCTCACCGGCCTGTCGTGGAACATCGGCTCTCTCATCGCGTTCCGTGTCATCGCGGCGCTCGAAGGCGCCGCCACCGGCCCCTGCGCCGTGAAGTACATCGCCGCGCACTTCGAGCCGGCGGAGCGGTCCAAGGCGTTCGGCTGGTTCAGCTTCGTCTCGGCAGGCGCGCCCACGATCGGTCTCTTCGTGGGCGCCGCGATCGTGCCGCTCCTCGGCTGGCGCGCCATCTTCTTCATCCAGGTGCCGCTGTGCGCCATCGCGCTCGTCATCGCCTGGGTCGTCCTCGACGACACCGACGCGCGCCCCGACGTCCGTGTGCACGTACCCGGTGCCCTGCTCCTCGGAGCCGCGGCGTTCTGCGGCCTCTTCGCCCTCAACCTCGGCGTCGCGTCCGGCTGGACGGCCCCGCTGTACCTCATGCTGGCCGCGACGCCGGTCCTCCTCGCCGTCTTCGTGTGGACACAGGCGCGCACCGACCATCCGCTCTTCCCGCTGCACTACTTCCGCCGCCGCAACTTCACGCTGTCCCTGCTCGCGTCCACGATGGTCAACTTCGCCTACCTCGGCGGGTTCATCATCGCCCCGTTCCTCCTCGCCGACCTGCTCGGTCTGCCCGAGGGTCAGACCCTCGCCGTCCTGGTCTCACGTCCTCTCGCGTTCACGCTCGTGGCGATCTGGGCCGGCTACGCCGTCGCCCGCATCGGAGAGCGGACAGGTGCGGTCTTCGGCGCCGCTGCGATCGGGGGCGCGATGGTCATGCTCGCGAGCGTGGGGGAGACGAGCCCGGTGGCGCTCGTCGTGTGCGGCCTCGCGATCGCGGGGATCGGACTCGGGTTCTGCCAGCCGTCGCTCAACACCGCGAGCGTCAACGCCATGGACCTCGAGGACCAGGCGGTGGCCGGCGGGATGGCCGCGTCGGTCCAATCGATCGGGGGAGCGCTCGGCAACGTGGTGCTCGTCGGCATCCTGCGATCGGGACTGCCCCCGGGGGCCACCACCGCCGACGTGGCTCCGGCCGCGCTGGAATCCGCGTTCAGCGACGCCTACCTCGTCGGTGCGATCGTGGCACTCGTCGCAGTGGCCGTCGCGTTCGGGATCCGCCGCACCCCGCGAACGGTCGCCGAGGAGGCACCGCGTCTTCCCGACGTCGAGGTCGTCGAGACAGGCGAGCTCATCTGAAGGCCGGCTCAGGGCCAGGTTCACGATCGCGCCACCCCGACCGCGCTCGGCTATCTGGGCGTCGAACAGGCGTGAGCCGGACCGTCCTCGACGTGGTCCACGAGCTCGCTGACCCACAGCGCGACCTTGTCGGGCCGGCTGCGCGGGAGCCAGTGGGTGCCGGCGACCTCGCGACACCACAGGCGTGCGGCCCACGCTTCGGCGGCACGGGCCATGGGCGCTGTCACGAACGGGTCGCCTCTGGGTAACAGGACCTGCACCGGGACGTCGGTGCGGCGCTCCCGGGGGCGCATGAGCGCCCCCCTCACGTTCTGGCGGTACAGCTCGACGCCGCGCTCGGCGTCGGCGGCGAGCGTCGGTGCCGGCCAGCGGGAGTCGACCGTGGCACCTTCGGCCCGGTTCACGTAGGTGGGCCAGGCGCGGGCGAGCCCTGCACGCCACAGGGCAGGCATGAAGCCGGGTGTGTGCATCGCCGCGATGTAGGTGGAGCGCACGCTCTGGGAGACGAGCTCGAGCACCGCCTTCGAACCCGGACGTGCGCTCGCCCGGATCCAGTGGGCGACGTGGTCGAGGCAGGGGCCGGAGATCGACGTGAAGCTCGCGATGCGGCCCGCGAGGCGGTCGCCGCACACGGCCTCCCAGCACTGGATCGAGCCCCAGTCGTGGCCGGCGAGGTGCACGGGACGGTCGGGGCTTGCCGCGTCGACGACCGCTGCGAGGTCGGCCTCGAGGTGCTGCATCGAGTAGCCCGAGCGGTGAGCGGGGGCGTCCGATGCGCCGGCACCGCGCACGTCGTATGTCACGACGTGGAAGCGGTCCGCGAGGTGCTCCGCCACGAGGTCCCACATCGCCTGCGTGTCGGGATAGCCGTGCACGAGGACGATCGTCGGTGCCGTCGCCGCGCCGCGTTCCGTCGTGGCGAGCTCGACTCCGTCACCGGTCACGCGTGCGGTCCTCACGGGCACACCTCCATGAGTGGTCGTACTGATCACCACCCGGCGACCGTAACGGCGGAATCCGCCACGTTCCAAGCCAGCGATCGCAGCGGGCTAACGGCGGTGCAGCGGTCTCGCACCGGCGATGCGCACGAGACCGAGGGCGGACAGGAAGACGGCGGCGCCCACGATCAAGGTGACCGTCACCAGCATCGGCGTCGCGATGCCGTAGGTGCTGCCGCCCTCACTGGGGAAGACGACGCCGTCGTCCGTGGACGGCACGGCGGCGACGACCTTCCACGAGCCCGCCTGCATCTGCATCGTCAGCGCGAACTGCGCCGGTTCGTCGTCGCCGTGGGCCCAGACCTGCACAGGAACCGTGGCGGTGTCGCCGTCGACCTCGGCGGGGCCGATCTCGAAGCGGTCGAGGTGCTTGCGGTTGGTGGTGCCGCTGCCGTCGATGGGGAAGCCGAGGATCCCCACGGCCGCGACGATGTCACCGAACCTGGCGACGGCGCCGGGGTCGGTGTCGCGGCTGATCGCCGCGAGCCACCGCTCGGCGGGCCCCTCGGGACGGTTGGAGTCGTCCGACTCGATGAACGCGACCACCGCCGCGAAGATCACGGCGAGGATCGCGAGGGCGGCGAGCAGGCGCTTCACGTCCGCACCTGCTCGAGCTCGGTGAGGTCGATTCCCCGCGTCTCGGGCAGGTACTGCCACACGAAGTACGCGGCGACCGGCAGCAGGACCATGAGGACTGTCTCGGCGTCGCCGAGGCTCCCGAGCGCCCCCGTGCTGTGGTCGCCGAGGAGACCGACGAGGACGGGACCGAGGAGCAGGCCGGGGATCTCGAACGCGTTGCGGGCCCAGCTCGCCGCCGTCGAACGCATCCGCGTCGGGAACAGCTCTGTGTAGAAGGCGTTCATCGCCGGTGCCACGCCGAGGCCGAAGAACACGGCGAGCACCACGAAGAGCGCCTGCCAGAAGACCCCGCGCGACTGGAAGAGGAGGGTCCCGAAGACCCAGGTGAGGAGCATGAACGTGATCGCGACCGGTTTGCGGCCGACAGAGTCGATCAGCCGGCCTGCCACGTAGTGGCCCATGATCCCGAGGCCGTACGCGCCGACGATGAGGAGCAGCGAGATCGTCTCGGGCACGCCGATCTCGTTCTGGGCGTACACGATCCACCAGGCGGTCGCCGCGAAGACGGGGAACGAGCGCAGGAACGTGACGACCGCGAGCACGGCCATGTGCTCGCGCCAGGGGTGGCGCCACGGGTCCATGATCCCAGGACGCTCGTCGCCGAGGAGGCCGTCCTCGCGTGCGGTGTACATGCGCGTCTCGCGCATGCGCCGGCGCAGCACGGTGAGCGCCAGCAGCGGGATGACGCCCACGAGGTAGAGGGCACGCCACTCGAGCGGGGTCTGGTCGATGCCGGCCAGGATCAGGACCGGGACGAGGATCGAGCCCGCCGCGTGGGTGAGGGAGAACTTGCCCAGCGCTGTGCCGCGTGTGGTGGCGGGGAACTCCTCGCTGATCATCGTGACCGACACCGCGTACTCCGCGCCGATGAAGATCTCGGCGAAGAACTGAGCGAGGGTGAACCACCACACGTTCGGCGAGAACGCCGTCAGCGTCGTGAAGACCGTGAAGCCGAGGACGGACCAGACGAGGATCCTGCGGCGGCCGACGCGGTCGGACGCCTGTGCCACGAAGAACGCGAGCACGGCGCCGAGCTTGATGCCGAAGCGGACCATTGCGAGGCCGGCCTCGCTCAGGGCGAATGTGTCGAGCAGCCCCGGCCCGATGATGTCGAGGATCGCGCCGTCGTAGCCGTCGAAGAGCGCGGCGCTGACGAGGAGGACGAGGAGGAGGCGGAGGTACTTGGGGTCGTCGCCGCGCGTCAGGTCGGACGGCACGTCCTCCGGAGTCCCGCCGGTGTGAACTTCGGACATCTAGCCCCCGCGGCACTCGCCCCCACCGCAGGCCGATGGTACCTGGGCCCCACCATGGCGGGGTGACGCACGATTGTTCACACGATCGACACCCACGGGGAACGCCGTTCGCGTACGGTACGGCGATGGAGGTCCCCGAAGACTTCGCGGCGGCGATGCTGCAGGACGCGCCCCCGTTCTGGCACGAGCAGACACCCGACGCGCAGGCCGCGGACATCGAGCTCTGCCACCCTGCGCCGGGACCGAACGAGGCGCGAGTGACCGTCACAGGGGCGGCCGGCACGCGCCGCCTCGGGCTGTCGGTCGTCACGGCGGATCGGTCCGGGGTCCTCGCCGCCTCTGCCGCGGTGATCAGCCGCCACGGTATGACGATCGGGATGGCGCTCGCGTCCTCGTGGGCGGGCCTCGGGATCGCGCTGCAGCGCTTCCAGGTGTCGCCTGCCCCCGGCAGCTCGCGCGTCGTCGATCCCGCCCCCCTCGTAGCCGACCTGTCGCGGACCCTCACCACCGCGGGCGAACGTGAGGCCAGCACCGTCCCAGGCGGTCTCGCGCGCCTGCGGCTCGGTTGTGAACCGCTCGGTGACGAGCGGTACCTGCTCAGCCTGTTCGCGCCTGACCGGCCCGGGCTGCTGTCGGCGGTCTGCAGCGAGCTGGAACGCGACCGATGCGACATCGAGATGGCGAGCATCGCATCGGTGAGCGGCACGGCCGAAGACCTGCTCGTCGTGCGCGGCGAGCCGGACCTCGACCGCCTCGGCGCCGCGCTCGTGGGCCCCGACGGCGACTTGCGCATCCTCCCGCCGGGGCCGCTCACGGCGGGATCGGCCCAGCGTGCCATGCGGCGGCTGGTCACCCGCAGTCTCGCCGCCGACTCACCCCGCTCCCGCGAGCTCGCGCACCGGCTGGCGCACCGTCGCCGCGCCGCTCACACGTCCCGCTGATCGAACGCCCGCCGCACACGCGGTCCTCGACGCCTGCAGGCGGGTGGGAGTCAGGACGGGTTGTCGAGCATCGCCTTCATCCCGAGCTCCGCCGCGTCGCGCCCGCCCTTGAACGCGAACGAGATGACGAACACCGTGTCGCAGGGCGAACCGAACGAGATCGCGGTCTGGAGCTGGGTGTTGGGGAACGTCATCGTCGTGACGTCGACACCGTCGATCGTGGTCTGGTCCACCTTCGTGTCGGACTGGTCCTTCAACTGCTGGAGCTGGTCCGGGGTCGAAG
>JAIBAC010000104.1 GCA_019695375.1 Acidimicrobiia bacterium | reverse complement strand
CGACCTCGAGACCGCCCGCGACCGTGCCTACACCGCGATCGACCACATCACCTGGGACGGCATGTACGTCCGCCGCGACATCGGCCACCGTGCCCTCGGCTAGGCCCCCGTTGGAGCACCGGGCGGCCACATGTGGCCGCCCGGTGCTCCAAAACCGACGTCCTGGCCGCCTGGTGCTCCGAAGTCGCCGCTAGTCCTCGCAGACAGCGGGGCCGGCGTTGCACCCGAACTACGGCGCGGGCTTCACGACCGTGGGCCAGGCGCGTGCCTCCAGATAGGGCGAGAACACGGTGCCGATGTGGGCGAGGTCGGCAGCGTGCTTGGGACGCTGGAGCTCGTACAGGTGCGGAAAATCACGCCAGCCGACGACGAGCTCCCACAACCGCGCCGCCTCGGCTCCGGTGGGAGCGGGCACGACCTGGGGCCCGAAGAAGGCGGAGCCGTCACCGAAGACGAGCGTCGGAACCCCGAAGCCCCCCTTGTCCTGCACGAGGCCGCGGTGATCGGCGAGGACGTCGTCGTGGGTGCTCTGGTCCTCGATCGCGGCGCTCACCGTGTCGTCGGGCAGCCCGATCTCGGCCGCGACCGCCTCCGCACCCGTGCGCAGGAAGACGTCGCGCCCGTCCTCGTGAAGGGCACGCCCGACGGCCTCGTACCAGCGGTCCACGAGATCGGGGTCTCGACGCCGCAGGTGGGCGGCGACGCGCAGCAACGACCACCCATAGGACCAGTCCCGCTCCCACGGGTGCTTCTTGCCGCTGGTGTGGTTGACCTCCTCGAGGCTGAAGAACCGCCAATCCACCTCGCACAGACCCTGCTCGCGCACCGAGCGGATCCAACGCGAGGCCTGATAAGCCCAGGGGCAGAGAACGTCGAAGTAGAAGTCGACGTGATCGGTCATGCTCCCTCCCCGTCGCGAACGGCCCAGGTGCGCACGAGCGCCTCGAGGCTCGCAGTGGCGAGGCCGACGAACTCGTCGTCGCGGTCGGCGTCGCCGGAGTCGAGCCAGTTGAGCGTCGCCTGCACCGAGAACGAGAGTGCCGTCTCGGCCGCCCAGCCCAACATGCGCCGGTCGGGCAGCACCGGCTCCAGAAGGCCACGGACGAACTCGACGCCGCGCCGGCGCGTGGTGTCGACGAGATCGGCGAACTCCGGTTCGCGCACCGCATGGCGGAACACGAGCCGGAAGCCGTCGGGATCCTCGCGGGCAGCCTGCAGCAGCGCCAGCGCGTGGCTGCGCGGCCCGGCGCCGCTGGCGAGGCCGGCCCTGTCGGCCGCGGCGATCGACTCCACCACGTCGGTAACCACGGCGCGGTAGAGGTCGGCCTTCGACTCGAAGTGGCGGTACACGATGAGCTTGGTGATCCCGGCCGCCTCGGCGATCGCCTCCATCGACGTGCCCGCGTAACCGCGTTCGGCGAACGCCCGCGCTGCACCCCTGAGGATCGCCTGACGCCGTTCGGCGCGGGGGAGCCTGGTGGAGGTGGTCAAGAGGTGAGTCAGTGGACGGGGCTGCAGCCACTTGTATACTGGCGAGTATACAAGACCGGGGTGCTGCCGATGACCGACCAGCTCGTCTACTCCCGTGCGGAACTCCTCAGCGACCACGACATCGCCGACCCCCTCGTGGTGGGCGGTGTGCGCTGCCACGGCGGGTTCCTCTCAGACGGCACCTACGTGTCGCCGCGCACCGGCGCACGTACGCAGGCCATCGCGGCATGGGGTCGCAGCCACGAACGCACCTACGGGACGGAGATCCTCGCCGCACCCGTGGACGAATGGCCCGAGGCGTACCCGAACGTGGCCCAGACCAAGTTCCTGCTCTCCCGCGGCGTGCGCGAACCGACGATCGCGGCACTCACCCGCATAGGGACGGTCGAGGGATTCGGAGCGATGTTGCCCTACACGATCGTCCCCGACCTCGGCACCCACTTCGCCGAAGACGTCGACGCCACCGCGATCGCGCACCTCGAACGCGGACTCATCGACGCCCACGCCCGCGACGAGGCGGGCGACGGGGAGGTCGCAGGTCACAAGGACATGTGGTTCACGGCCCGCGACGTCGCGTTCGACTCGCCGCCGTCCGAGGACGAGACCCAGCTCATGCTCGAGCGCCTCGGTGTCGGCTCCGGCTCCGGCGGCGGATTCCTGACCACCGCCCGCCTCGTCCCCGAGATCGACGAACGCGTCGAGTTCCTCATCGCGCGGATGATCTCGCTCCTCTTCATCGAGGTGCAGGCCTACCACACCTTCTCGTGGGCGGAGGCGGTCCTGAGCGACACCGACCTCGTCGCCGGTGAGGGGGAGGCGGCCACCCTCGTGTCCTACATCCGACAGGACGAGTCGCCCCACGTCGGGTATCTGCGCGTGGTCCTGAGCGAGATGCGTGACCGCGACTTCCTCACCACCGACGGCGGCACGATCGCTGGCGCCGAGGTGATCGGCCGCCTGTACGAGCACAACAAGGCGAGCCTGCACTCGCGCCGCGACGAGAGCTACCGGCTGATGCTGAACGAGGTCGAGCGCGCCGTCGAGGGCCGCCGCGACGCCGCCGACGTGCTCGCCGGCTTCCACCGCGCCGGCAACGTACGGCCCGGACCCGACGGTACCTTCGCCGATGCCGTCGCCACTTCCGAGTACTGAGCGGGCGTCGAGCCCAACGGAGGACCGCGTGAACGACGAAGCCGTTGTCGGACTGCTCGCGACCGAATGGGGCCGACTCGACGACCTCTACTCCGGGCTCGCACCCCAACAGTGGCAGCTGCCCACGGAGCTGCCCGGTTGGAGCGTCGCCGACCTCCTCGCGCACGTGATCGGCACCGAGTCCATCCTCGACGGCCGGCAGCCGCCGGCGATCGAGCTCGGCGACGTCACCCATGTCCGCAACGACATCGGCCGGCTCAACGAGGTGTGGATCGAGTCGATGCGCGCCACCCCGCCCGCCGCGCTGCTCACACAATTCCGTGAGATCACCGCTGCGCGACTGGACGCACTGCGCGCGATGGGTTCCGCCGACTTCGACGCCCCCGCGATGACGCCTCGCGGGCCGGGTACCTACCGGGACTTCATGGACGTGCGCGTCTTCGACTGCTGGTTCCACGAGAACGACGCGCGCCGTGTCCTCGGACTCGACGAGCACCTCGACGGCCCCGTCGTGACCCACTCCCTCGGCGAGTGCGTGCGCGCGCTCGGATTCGTGGTCGGCAAGAAGGCCGGTGCCCCACAGGGCACCACGGTGGTGTTCGACCTCACCGGCGCCGCAGGGCGCAGAGTCGCGATCGGGGTCGAGGGCCGCGCTGGCTTGCTCGAGCAGGTGCCCGCCGAGCCGACGGTGACCATCACCACCGACGTCGGCACCTTCTGCGTCCTCTGCGGTGGACGCCGGCCACTGGCGGAGGTCCTCGCCGGCGGAGGCGTGGACATCACCGGGGACGCGGCGCTCGGGAACGCGATCCTCGAAAACCTCGGCTTCATGATCTGAAGCCGTGCGGATCCACCGGTACTGGCGGTCACCTGCGGCGATGGGGCAGCATTCCGCGAGCTCCGCGCGGCCACCGAGGCCGGTCGCGCAGCGAGGCCACGGTCAATGGACGGGGACGAGTCCCCACGAGCAGGGTCAGACGTGAACAAGTCCAAGTTCCGCCCCGAGATGGTCCCGATCGCGCTCGGCGTCATCGCCGCGCTGTTCGGATTCTTCAGCTACGCGGTGACCCAGTGGGTCTCGTTCGTGCAGCCGGTGTACCACCACGGCGAGCAGACGCGGGTCATCTTCGGTCAGATCCCCCTCTGGCTCAAGACGACCTTCTACGTCTCGATCGCGGCGTTCTTCCTCGCGTGCGGGTGGTTCTTCGCGATCCGCACGCGCAACTGGGCGCGTGGCGGTGGCGAGCGGCGCAGCGGCAGGATCCGCGAGCGCCTCGAGAACCTCGGCCGCGGCATGCGCATGCAGACGCTGCTGCGCGACCGCGGCGCCGGCCTCATGCACGTGTGCATCTTCTACGGGTTCCTGATCCTGTTCATCGGAACCGTGACGATCGAGATCGACGACTTCCTGCCGACGCGGTTCAAGTTCCTGCACGGCAACGTCTACCTCGCATACTCCTTCATCCTCGAGCTCGCCGGTCTCGCGCTCCTCTTCGGCCTCGCGTGGGCGTTCTACCGCCGCTACGTCTCGAAGGTGTACCGCATCCGCATCAAGACCAAGCCCGAGGACGCCGTGATGCTGGGCATCCTCGCGTTCATCGCCCTGTCGGGCTTCCTCGCCGAGGCGCTGCGCATCGGCGCCGGCAACCCCGAGATCGGCGCCGGGCCGTTCCCGCCCTTCGAGAAGTGGAGCTTCGTCGGATACAGCCTCGGCAAGGTGATCAGCGGCATCTTCGGAGGCGGCAGCTGGTGGGTGATGGCGTACAGGTGGTCGTGGGTCCTGCACTTCGCGGCGTTCTGCGCGTTCCTGATCATCCTGCCCACCACCAAGATGCGCCACATGATCACGTCGCCGATGAACATGTACCTCGCGCCGCGCGAGCGGCCCAAGGGCGCCATGCGGCCGATGCCCAACCTCATGGAGGCCGAGATCGAGACGATCGGCTCGTCCCTCGTCGAGGAGTTCACGTGGAAGCAGCTCTTCGACACCGACGCGTGCACGATGTGCGGGCGCTGCACGTCGGTGTGCCCCGCGCACAACACCGGCAAGCCACTCGACCCGCGCGAGATCGTGCTCAAGGTCGGCGAGGTCATGGCCCTCTCGTCGGGCCTCGACGCAGACGGCGAACGTCACAGCCCACCGATGACGCCACCGGTCGGCGTGGTGCCCGAGATCACCGTGTCGAGCGCGAACGTGTTCGAGCGGATCACGTCGGAGGAGATCTGGAGCTGCGTCACCTGCCGCGCTTGTGACGAGACCTGTCCCGTGAACATCGAGATCGTCGACAAGATCCTCGACATGCGCCGCTACCTGTCGCTCATGGAGAGCGACTTCCCGAGCGAGCTCGGTAACGCCTACCGCGGCATGGAGAACGCCGGGAACCCGTGGGGCATGGGCCAGCACGAGCGTGCCGCGTGGACGGACAAGCTCGACTTCGAGGTCCCGATCGTGGGAGAGAACACCGACGCCGACCACGAGTACCTGTGGTGGGTCGGGTGCGCGGGCAGCTTCGACGACCGCAACGTGGCGGTGAGCCGCTCGATCGCGACGCTGTTCCACGAGGCCGGTGTCGACTACGCGATCCTCGGGCCCCAGGAGATGTGCAACGGCGACCCCGCGCGCCGCAGCGGCAACGAGTACGTGTTCCAGATGCTCGCGCTGCAGAACATCGAGACGATGAACGAGCTCGGTGTGAAGAAGATCGTGGCGCAGTGCCCGCACTGCTTCAACACGCTCAAGAACGAGTACCCCCAGCTCGGCGGTAACTACGAGGTGATCCACCACACGCAGCTGCTCGAGGAGCTCCTCGACGAGGGCCAGCTCACGCTCCAGGGCGAGATCGACGCCAAGGTCACCTACCACGACTCGTGCTACCTCGGCCGCCAGAACGACATCTTCGCGGCCCCGCGGCGCGTGCTCGGCAAGATCGCCGGCCTCGACGTCGTCGAGATGCCGCGCAACGGCGTCGGCTCCTTCTGCTGCGGTGCCGGTGGTGCGCGCATGTGGATGGAGGAGCGCACCGGCAAGAAGATCCAGATCGAGCGGACCGAGGAGGCCGTCGAGACCGGCGCCGACACGATCGCGACCGCGTGCCCCTTCTGCTACGTGATGCTCGACGACGGGGTCAAGGAGACCGGCCACGAGGAGTCCCACCGCGTGACCGACGTCGCCGTGCTCATGGCGGAGGCGCTCGAGAGCCGCATGGCCGAGGCGGCGGCGGCCCCGGGCAAGGCCGAAGACGGCTGAGGCCGTGACCGACGGCGGCGTCCTCCCCGCGCAGCAGATCCACAAGGCGATCGCCGACGACGTCATCCGCGCCGATGCCGCGTTCGAGGACGGCCAGGTCCAGCCCGCCAGCCTCGACCTGCGCCTCGGGGGTGTCGCCCACCGCCTGCGGTGCAGCTTCGTGCCCGGCGACGACACCGTCGAGACGCGCCTCGACGACTACTCGATGGAGACCATCGACCTGAGCACGGGATCCGGCGCGATCCTCGAGCGCGACCGGCCGTACCTGATCCCCCTCGTCGAGGAGCTGCGCCTGCCCGAGACGACGCGGGCACGGACCAACCCGAAGAGCTCGACGGGGCGCGTGGACGTGTTCTGCCGCGTGATCACCGACCACAGTCACCGCTTCGACGAGGTCGCTGCGGGCTACGACGGCCGCCTGTGGCTCGAGGTGGTGCCGCGTTCGTTCACGATCAAGGTCCGTGCGGGGCTGCGGCTGAACCAGCTCCGCCTCGTGACCGGCCGTGAGGCGCTCGGCGACGCTGAGCTGCGTGCTCTGCACGCGGACGAGCCCGTGCTGTGGAAGGCGGGTGTGGCGCCCGAACCGGACGCCCTTGTGCTCGCCGGCGGCCTCTTCCTCGGCGTCGACCTGACCGGGAGCGGGAGTCAGGGTGTCGGCTACAAGGCGAAGCGCAACTCCAAGCTGCTCGACCTCGCCGACGTGCGCGGCCACCGTGCCGAGGACTTCTGGGAGCCGGTCGCTGCCGAGTCCGGTGGCCGCCTCGTGCTCGAACCGGAGGAGTTCTACCTGCTCATCTCGTCCGAGCGCGTGCGGATCCCGCCGGCCTTCGCCGCCGAGATGACCGCGTACGACCCGACGGCGGGGGAACTGCGCACCCATTACGCGGGGTTCTTCGACCCCGGTTTCGGCCACAGACCTGCCGCGGACGGGGTGCAGCAAGGAACGCGCGCCGTGCTCGAGGTGCGCGCACGCGACGTCCCGTTCATGCTCGAACACGGCCAGAGCGTGTGCAAGCTCGTGTACGAGCCGATGCTCGACGAGCCCGACGTGCTCTACGGCAGCGACCTCGCGTCCAACTACCAGGACCAGGACCTCACCCTGTCCAAGCACTTCCGCCCCGCCGGTACCCAGGTCGGCGACATCACCCACTAGCTCTCGGCGCGGATACGGACGTCAGACCCGGTCTCGGCGCGCCGACGGCACCATGATGCCCTCCTCGCGCCGAGACGCCTGCCGGTGTCCGTCTCCGCGCCGAGTTCGCGAGGAGCGGCGCTGGTCGGCGGGCTAGGCTCGGGCGCCACTCGCGGGTGTAGTTCAATGGCAGAACACAAGCTTCCCAAGCTTGATACGGGGGTTCGATTCCCCTCACCCGCTCCGATCACGCGTGCCTGAGCCCCACTGGCGGGCGGACAAATCACCCTCTTGGAGCACGCGCCGGCCACGACGGTCACTTCGGAGCACCGTGCGGCCACATGTGGCCGCACGGTGCTCCAACCGGGGCCGGAGGTCCCCCCGGGGCAACGCCGACCGGCCCTGTCCCATCCGCAGCACCGGGGCCATGCTCGGATCCATACGGGAAGTTGAGCCGCCGCAACGGAGCGGGAGGTCGTGATGTCCGGGTCGGTGAGCCGCCGCAGGTTCCTTCAGGTCGGGGGGGCGCTGGCAGCCACGGCCGCGACAGTCCACGTGGGCGAGTCGGTGGGGCTCACCTACTTCAGCACCGCCGTAGGTGTCGAGAACCCACTGCTCGCCTACCCAGACCGGGCCTGGGAGCGCGTCTACAGGGACCAGTACCGCTACGACTCGGTCTTCCCCTTCATCTGCGCCCCCAACGACACCCACCAGTGCCGCACCGACGCCTTCATGCGCAACGGCGTCGTCCTGCGCACCGAGCAGACCTACGAGGCCGGCGACTACCAGGACCAGACCGGGAACAAGTCCGGCCTGCACTGGAACCCGCGGGGCTGCGGCAAGGGCTACACCGTCCACCACCGTGTGTACGGTCCATACCGCGCCAAGTGGCCGGCCTTGAGGGCGGGGTGGAAGGAATGGGCCGACGCCGGCTTCCCGTCGCTGTCGGACAACCCCGGCCTGCGCTCGAAGTACCGCTTCGACAAGCGCGACGACGACGACTGGGTGCGGGTCTCGTGGGACGAGGCCTTCGACTACACCGCCCGCGGGCTCACCGCGATCGCCGAGACCTACAGCGGCGACGAGGGCCGGCGCCGCCTCGTCGACAAGGACGGCTACCCCGAGGAGATGCTCGAGCACTGGGAAGGTGCCGGAGTCCGGACCATGAAGTTCGGCTCCTCGCTGCCGATCCACGGCGTCGCCGGAAAGTTCAGCCTCTTCCGTTTCGCCAACTCCCTCGCGCTGCTCGACGCCAAGGTGCGCGGCGTCGGCCCCGAAGAGGCCCACGGGGCGTCGGAGTGGTCCGAGTACACCTGGCGCGGGGACCAGGCGCCCGGGATCCCGTTCGTGACCGGGCTGCAGACCAGCGAGGTCGACTTCAACGACCTCCGCAACTCCAAGCTGATCGTGATGGTCGGCAAGAACCTCGTCGAGAACAAGCTGTCCGAGTCGCACTTCATGCACGAGATCGTCGAGCAGGGCGGCAAGCTCGTCACGATCGTGCCCGAGTACAGCCCGCCGGCGACCAAGTCGGACTACTGGATCCCCGTGCGCGCCGGCCTGTCCGACACCGCGCTGATGCTCGGCGTCGCCAAGGCGATCATGGACCGTCAGGCATACGACGGCGACTTCCTCCTGCGCTTCACCGACATGCCGCTGCTCGTGCGCCTCGACACGCTCGAGCGCGTCCGCGCGAGCGACGTGTTCCCCGGCTACGTGAACACCCTGCCGCCGACGAGCCCGTCGTTCACGCAGCAGGCGATGACCCAGGACCAGTACGCCGAGATCGGCGACCGCGTCGCGATCGACGCCGCCACCGGGGCACCGCGCGCCCTCAACCGCGACCAGGTCGGCGCGAAGCTGGGGTTCACGCCGCTGCTCGACTACCGCGGCGAGATCACCCTCGCCGACGGTTCCCGCGTCGAGGTCGCGACGGCGATGACGATGTACCGCGAGCACCTGCGCGACTACGACCTCGACACCGTCTGCGACATCACGGGGTCACCGCGCAACCTCGTCGAGCAGCTCATCACCGACCTGACGACGATCAAGCCCGCGGCGTTCCACATCGGCGAGGGCGTCAACCACTACTTCCACGCGACCCTGCACAACCGCGCCACGTATCTGATCCAGATGCTGCTGGGCAACATCGGCTCGGCCGGCAGCGGGGTCAGCACCTGGGCGGGCAACTACAAGGGCGGCGTCTTCCACGGGACCCCGTGGGTCGGCCCCGGCGTCGGCGGCTTCGTGAACGAGGACCCGTTCAACCCGATGATGGACCCGGCCGCGAAGTACACCGCCAAGACCTCGCATCACTACATCCACGGCGAGGAGACGAGCTACTGGGGCTTCGGCGACACTCCCCTCATCGTCGACACCCCCGACGAGGGTCGCAAGGTATTCACGGGCGCCACCCACATGCCTCGGCCCACCAAGCTGATCTGGTACAACAACGCCAACCTGCTGAACCAGGCGAAGTGGCACTACCACCTGCTCCACGACGTCAACCCCAAGGTCGACATGATCGTCGACCAGCAGATCGAGTGGACCGGTTCGGCCGAGCACGCCGACGTCGTTCTGCCGGTGAACAGCTGGCTCGAGTTCCAGACCTACGAGATGACGGCGTCGTGCTCGAACCCGTTCGTGCAGATCTGGAAGGGCGGCATCGCTCCCGTCCACGACACGATCGACGACATCGAGGTCTTCGCCGGGGTCACCCGCCGCCTCGCCGAACTGCACGACGAGGAACGCTTCAACCAGATGTTCGCGTTCAGCGACCGGCCCGAGGTCTACCTCGACCGGGTGCTCGCCGCCTCGTTCACGACCGCCGGCTACAACACCGCCGACCTGATGGCGGGCAAGTACGGGGTGGTCGGCGGGGCGATGATGCTCTACCTGAGCTACCCCCGCATCCCGTTCCTGGAGCAGATCCAACAGAGCCTGCCCTTCTACACCGACACGGGCCGGCTCAACGCCTACGTCGACATCCCCGAGGCGATCGAGTACGGCGAAAACCTGATCGTGCACCGCGAGGCCGTCGAGGCGACGCCGTACATGCCGAACGTGATCGTGTCGACGAGTCCGTTCCTGCGCCCCCGGAGCTACGGCATCCCGTGGGACACCGACGACGCCGACATGCGCGCGGTGCGCAACGTGATGCTGCCCTGGAGCGAGGTGAAACAGACCACCAACCCCCTCGTCGAACGCGGGTACAACCTGTTCTGCCTGACGCCCAAGTCGCGCCACAGCGTGCACTCGTCGTGGGCGGTGACCGACTGGCACTGGATCTACGCGTCGTACTTCAGCGACCCCTACCGCGAGGACAAGCGCCTGCCGGGCGTCGGCGACGCCCAACTCCACA
>JAIBAC010000103.1 GCA_019695375.1 Acidimicrobiia bacterium | reverse complement strand
CCGGTACGCAGCCGCGCTCGCGGCAGCGGGTGACGGGGCGCCGCCGGCGTGGCCCGCCGACGCCGCATGGCTCCCTGCGGTCGCCGACACGATGGTCCGTGCCGCGATCCCGACGACGACGTTCGCGGACTACCTCGCGGCTCGCGCACGGGAGATCCGGACGGCGACGTACCCGACGTGGGCCGCGTACGACGCCGCGCTGGCGGCGGTGGCAGAGCCGATGGCGCAGATGTCGGTCCGCTTCCTCGACGTCAGCGGGACAGAGCACGTCGTCGCGGCACGGCTGATGCTCGCGGCGTCGGAGTCCGCGTACCGGCTCAGGTGCACGGCCGCGTCACGCCGCAACGGCCGCCTCTACTTCCCGCTCGAAGTGCTCGCGGCCGCGGGTGTCGACGCCACGACGCCCGACAGCGACCGGCGATGGCGTGACGTCGTGCGCGCGTGCGTCGAGGACTCCCGCGCCAGGCACGCCCGCGCCCACACCGCCCTGACCGAGCTCATGCCGAGGATGGCTCGCCTCGCGGCCGTGCCCCTCGCCGTGTCGGACGCTTGGCTCGACCGCATCGAAGCCCGCGGCTTCGACGTGATGGACAGCGAGATCGTGGTCGGGTCGGCGCAGACGGCCCGTGCCGCGGTGACCCACGTGCTCCGTGGCGGAGCCGCCGCCCGCTGGTGACCGCCACGACACAGAGACGGCTAATGGTCTTACCACTTGACCACCTGACCGTGGCTGTGTCATGGTGGCCCGATGTCGCTGACACCGATCGAGAGGCAGACAGCATCCGGCGCGATCTTCGATCAGATCGCCGAGGAGATCGTGCGCGGCCGCCTCGACGCCGGCACCGCACTTCCGGCGGAGCGCCTCCTGTCGGAGCAGTTCGGGGTGAGCCGGCCCGCCGTGCGCGAGGCCCTGCAGCGGCTCGCGCAGGTCGGCCTCGTGGAGATCCGCCACGGCGACGCCACCAGGGTCCGCGACTACCGCGATGCCTCGGGCTTCGAGATGCTCGGCCGGTTGCTGTTCAGCGCCGACGGCGGGGTCGACACCGATGTCGTCCGCTCCGTGCTCGAGATGCGTCTCGCCATCGGCGCCGACGCTGCGCGCCGCTGCGCCCAGCGCGCGACCCCCGAGATCGTCGACGCACTGCAGGAGACCCTCGACGCGATGGTCAGGGCCGACTCGGACCTGCACGAGCTGCAGCGCCTCGACCTCTCGTTCTGGTCGGGCCTGATCGACGGATCGCGCAACATCGCCTACCGGCTCGCGTTCAACGGGATGCGCGAGGCGTACGAGCCCGTGGGCAGCCTGCTGACGCAGGTGCTCGAAGCCGAGCTGCGCAACCACGGCGCACGCAACGCGCTCGTGGCCGCGATCGTGGCGCGTGGTGACGACGCGGCCGAGGCCGCGGCGCGGCAGCTCCTCTCCTCGAGCGCCTCGCAGTGGGAGGCCGCCCTGGGGCCGGACACGTGACGTCGGTGCCCCTGGACCGAGCCGCACGGCGCGTATCCGACGTCCTCCGCGATGAGCACGACCCCACCCTGGCCGACTGCCTGCAGGGCTGGCTGCACCACAGCACCCCGTGGATCATCGCGACCGCGACCGGTGCCGCACTCGGCGCCAGGCTGGCACTCGGGAAGTGGGTCCGCACCGATGTTGCACCTGTGGTCGCGATCGCAGCTCTGCAGCCGTTCACCGAGTGGGCCATCCACACCTACGTCCTCCACAGCCGCGCCGTCCGCGTCGGGCCGATCGTGATCGACCTGCACGCAGCGCGGGAGCACCGGCGCCACCACCGCGACCCCAAGGCGTTCGAACCCATCTTCATCCCGCTCGCAGACCTCGTCCTCGCCCTAGGTGCCGGGATCGTGGTGCTGCCGCTCGTCCTGCCGCTCCGTACTGCACTCACCACGTTCACGGCGGCCGCCGCGATGGCGGGCGTGTACGAGTGGACCCACTTCCTGATCCACAC
This sequence comes from Acidimicrobiia bacterium, assembly GCA_019695375.1. Classification (GTDB taxonomy): domain Bacteria; phylum Actinomycetota; class Acidimicrobiia; order UBA2766; family UBA2766; genus JAIBAC01. Next base: position 8,451 of record JAIBAC010000103.1, on the reverse strand, counting down.
GCCCTACAGGCCCCGGCACCGCCGCTACCGCCGGATCGCACGAGGCCACCGCCTGCACCACTACCGCAACGAGCGTTACTGGATGGGCGTCACGTCCGGCCTCGCCGACCGCCTGCTCGGGACCGCCCCGCCGCGGTCGCACGTGGCCGTCAGCGACACGGTGCGCACAGTCGTCTGAGTGCCCGGCGCGGGTACCGTGGCGGATGCAACCGACGCTCTCCGACCCTGCCGACCTCGACCGGCGCCACGTCGGGATCGTCGCCCTCGTGTGCGGGGCGGGGTTCCTGGTCGTGGCAGCACTGGTGGTCACAACGTCCACGAACGCGGTCGACACGTGGTGGGCCGCTGTCACCACCAGGGCGCGTGCGCCGGTGGCCGTGTGGGTGTCCCAGGCGCTCACCGTCGTCGGTGACGCCCCGGCCACGACGGCGTTGCGGGTTGCGGGTGGGATCTGGCTGCTCCTCCGTCGCCGGTACACGGCCTTCTGGGCGTGGACGATCGCAGCCGTTGCGGCGCCTCTGATCGTGCAGCTCGTGAAGGAGCTGGTCGGGCGTGCGCGGCCGCTCGACTACGTGTGGACGGCAGGTGGGGCCTCGTTCCCCTCGGGTCACGCAGCGGCCGCGGCAGCGAACGCCGCACTCGTGGTCCTGCTCCTCGTGCCGCGGCGCCATCGCCGTCTGGCAGCGGTCTTGGGTGCGGTGTGGACGGCCGCGATGGCCGCAGCGCGCAACGTGCTCGGCGCGCATTGGCTCGCCGACGTCGCGGGCGGCATCCTTCTTGGACTGTCGGTCACGTGCGGTGTGGTCGCCGTCGTGCTCTCGATCGGCGACCGGCGCCGGCAGCGCAGCCACGGAGAGGAAGCGGACGAGTGGGACGCACGATCGCAGTCACGGGGGTGAGCGGCTACCTGGGCAGCCGCGTCGGCGCCGCCCTCGCCGCCGACCCGGACGTGGACTGCGTCGTCGGCATCGACGTCGTCGCACCACCGGCGGCGTTCGCCGACGTCGTCGAGTTCCACGAGCTCGACGTGCGCGACCCCGAGCTCGGCAAGTTCCTCACCGGTGCCGACGCCGTCGTGCACCTCGCGTTCGTCGTCGACCCCATGCGGGACGAGGCCGAGATGGCGGACATCAACCTCGGTGGGCTGCGCAACCTGCTCGAAGCCGTCGAAGCGGCAGGTGTGCGCCACGTCGTCTACACGTCGAGCGCCTCGGCGTACGGGGCACACCCCGACAACCCCGTGCCGCTGCGGGAGTCCGACACCCTGCGCGCCAACCCGGACTTCAGCTACGCCGCCCACAAGATGGAGTCCGAGCACATCCTGCGCGAGTGGGCCCGCGGTCGTGACGTCGCCGTCACCGTCCTGCGGCCCGCGATCGTGTTCGGCGCGCACGTGTCGAACTTCATCAGCCGCAGCTTCGAGGCACCGCGGCGGATCGCGATCCGCGGCCACGCGCCGCCGTTCCAGGCGGTGCACGAGGACGACGCCGTCGCCGCGGTCGTGCACGTGACGCTCAGGTCCTTGCCCGGCACCTTCAACGTCGCCGCCGACGACGTGCTGACCACCGACGAGGTCGGCGAGATGACCGGGCGCCGCGCCCAGCCCGTGTCGGCGCATGCGGCACGGCGGCTCGCGGCGCTGGCGTGGAGATGGGGTCAGGTCGAGGCGCCTCCCGGCGTCGTCGACTACTTCACGTACCCGTGGGTGCTCTCCAACGACGCGCTGCGCTCGACCGGTTGGGCACCGCGCCACTCCACACGCGAGGCCCTCGCCGAGACCGTCGCCGTGAGCCGCGAACACGTCACGATCGGCAGCATCCGCAAGACGCGGACCGAATGGCGCCGGATCGCGGCGGCAGTGGCAGCAGGCGTCGCCGCCGCCACGGTCGGTGTCGCCGCCCTGCGGCGGCGCTGAACGCGCCGGTCAGGGCTTGGCTGCGGCAGCGCGCTTGGCGGCCTTCTTCGCCTGCTTGCGGGCCGAACGGGACTCGTCGTCCTCGTATCCGTAGCCGTAGCCGTAGTAGCCGCCGCCGATGACCTTGTCGCCGCGGTTGAGGGCGACGCCGAGCACGGGCACGTTCCAGTGCGACATCACCTTGCGCAGCGTGCGGTGCGCTTCCTTGTCGGTCCGCTGGGCGTTCATCACGAGCACGACACCGTCGGAGATGCGCCCGAGCACGAGGCTGTCGGAGACAGCGGTCGCGGGTGCGGTGTCGATCACGATGTCGTCGTAGTGGAGGCGCAGCCGTGAGAGCAGCTTCTGGACGACGGGAGGCTGGAGCAGCTCCACCGGGTTCTCGATGCCGATCGGGGCAGGCAGGATGTCGAGCCCGTCGATGCGGGTCGGCAGGACCTCCATGTCGGGGTCGAGGATCACCGAGACGATCGTCGGCGCGTCCGGCGGGATCGGGAGCTGCTTGGACAGTGACGGACGGTAGAGATCGCACTCGAGCAGGATCACGCGGCGGCCGGCCATCACGCTCGCCATCGCGAGGCCGATGCTCGTCGTCGTCTTGCCCTCGCCGCTGACGGCGGATGTGACGGCGACCACCTGCGGCGGCGCCTCGTCACCGCTCAGCTCGATGCCGACGCGCAGCATCCGGTAGGCCTGGCCCATCTTCCCGTAGGTCTGCACCTGGGTGAGCAGCGGCGTCTTGGTGTCCGGCCTGGCGTGCTGGGCCGAACGCGTCGACTGGGTGGCGGCAGCCTGCTGGGCGGCGGCAGCGGCATCCATGTGGTGCTGCTGGTGCCCGTAGTGGACACCGTGGCCGACCTGAGGGGCCGGGGTCGTCGGATGAGGTCGGGGGGTCGGGTCCACTCTCGCCTCGCTCAGGAAGTCGTGATCTTCTGACGCGACTGGCGCGCGTCGCTGCCGTTGCCGCTCGTCTGCTGTCTCGTGCCGGAACGTGCGGGGCTGCCGTCGTCGTCGCGGTCGAAGCTCGGGATGACGGCGAGGACGGGGAAGCCGGACAGCTCCTCCGCGTCCTCCACCGAGCTCACCGAGCGGTCGACGAGGTCCATCAGGATCGCGACGACCGCGCCGAACAGCGCGCCGAGGATCCCCGCCGCGAGCACGCGAAGCGCCTTGCCCTTGGTGTCCTCGGTCACGACCTGGGGTTCGCCGAGGGTCTGCACCTGCACCTTCGACAGGAGCGAGGCCTCGTTCTTGCGTGCGTCGCTCTGCTGTTGGATCAACGCGTCGAGACGTGCCTCGAGGACCTTCTTCTTGCGCAGCAGCTCGTTGACGGTCACCTCGTCCTGGGCGAGCTCGGAGATCTCCGCCCGGTGCTGGTCCAGGAGCTGGTTCGCGGTTCCCGAAGAGCCGAGCTGGTTGCCGGACACGATCGCGTCACGGAGCTGGGTGAGGCGCTCGATGATGCTCGCCTGCGCCTGGCGGGCCGAGTCGATCGAGCCGATGCCGCGGTCAGCGAGGAAGGCGGCTATCTGGCGGTCGACCTCGTTGATCTGCGGCTCGAGCTCGGCGATCTTGGTGTCGATCTGGCTGACGATGCGGGCAGTCGGCTCGCCGAGGGTGTCCTGGTACTGCTTCAGAACCTCGTCCACGAGGGTGCGCACGACATGGGTGCCCTGGTCGGTGTCGGCGTCGGCGTAGGCGAAAGTGACCGTGTTCGTGTCGGTGACGCGTTCGGCCGACGTGTTCTGGCGGAAGGTCTCGAGATCGGTGTCGAGGCCGACCTCGTCGATCACCTTCTGGTCGACAGCCTCGCTCTTGGTGAGGCTCGTCACCGTCTCGATCTGCTGGTTCATGAAGTTGACGAGCGCGCCGGTGCCCGACGACTCGGTGTCGGGCAGGAAGAACAGGACGGATTCCTGCGCCTTGGGCGGGTCGGCCTTGAGCACCACGAACGCGGCCGCCGCACCCATCGCGAGGATGCCGAGCACTATCACCAGCCACAGGCGCCGGCGCACGGCTCCCAGGTACCGCTTCAGTTCCATGTCAGGATCCGTCCGTCCCTCGTATAGGGCTTGGCGCCGACCCTGCCTCCCGTCGGGGTCGGAGCTCCGCACCGGTCAGCGGGCAGTGGCCGATGGCCGTACCCACCGCGTCTCGTGGGCCTCACGCCACCCGGCATGATAGGGCAGCCCACAGAGGGGAATTCCCGCCCGCGAGGTCCGACTCCTCCCGCTTCGCGCAGGATGGGTGGGTGCGCTCACGTCGTGGGGTAGCCGTGTGCGCTCAGGTGTGGTGCGAGTGCGGCACCGAGGGCGGCGACGTCGGCCTCGCCGAGGTCGCGGCGGAACGCGTCGCTGCGGCCCGAGCTGAAGGTGTACGTGGAGAAGGCGGCCTCGAACTCAGGTGTCCACTCGAGGCCCATGAACGAGAGCAGGCCCGCGATCTCCTTGCGCGGCTCGGCCACCACGTCCTCGTATCGCACGTCCACCCAGTCGGTGCCGGGCACGAGCACCCGCGCCTGATCGAAGGCGTCCATGAGGATGTTCCACCCGAGGCCGGCGAGGATCACATGGGACCTCCCCGACGAATCCCACACCTGCTCGTACTCGTCCGGCAACGGACCCCAGTGCCACTGGGCGGGGCCGCCGTAACCGAGCCACCACGGCATCTGCAGCCACGAGTTGGCGACTGCGCGGCCGTCACGGATGACGTTGACGAACTTCGCAGCAGGCAAGGCCTCACGCACGAACCCCGAGCGCGGCCAGCCCGTGAACTTGTGGAGGAAGACAGGCTTGGCCTGCGCGACACGGCGGCGCTCGAAGAACGTGCGGAAGCGCTCGGTGAGCCACGGTGTCGCGTCGGCGGCCGTCAGGTCGCGGAACGGCTGGTCGAGAAGCGGGCTCACCTGGGCGTCGAGGACGCGGTACGCCTCCGACGGCGCGTACCTGAGCCGCCCCTTCCGCGTGAAGCGGTCCGGGATGCGACGGTAGACGGCGTTGTTCCAGCGTCCCAGGAGGCCGAGTGAGGCGAGGCGGTCGTCGACGTTGGACACGAAGCCGACCTCGGGGTGACGCGCGAGCACCTCGTGCACGAGCGTCGAGCCGCAGCGGCCGGTGCCGAGCACGAACACGTACATCAGCAGCCCCCGGAGGAGACCCCGGTCCCGAGCGCGGTCTCAGCCTCGCCGACCGGGTAGCCGTGGCGCCGCAGTGCGGCCCCTTGCACCGCCTCGATCCGTGCCACGACGCCGGCGTCGAGGTCGGCGCGCCATCGCTCGTTCCGGTTCGGGTAGTCGAGCTCGCGCAGCTCCGCCACCCACGACCGCTCCGGTGTGAGCCCGCCGAAGGTCGCCACCCGCACCAGTGTGTCGACGGGGTCGTCGACGAGCTCCTCGTAGGAGAGGCGCAGCAGGCGGTCGGTTCCGATGCCGGCGACGCTGGACTCCAGCAGCTCGACGTCCTCGACCCACTCGCGTGCGCACGCCTCCCAGGGATCCCGACCCTCGGCTGCCCACGCGAGCGGCGTCCTGTCGCCCCACCACCACAGCGGCGACTCGGGCCACCAGTCGACCTTCGCGAGCGACGCTGCCACGGCGCGGCCGTCGCGGGTGAGCTCCACGAAGCGGGCCCGTGGGAACGCGGCATCGAGCGTGGCGACGCGCAGGTTGTTGGCGATGCGCTTGTTGACCACGACATCGCCCCCGCCCCAGACGAGGATGCGCCGGAACAGGATCCGCAACGCCTCCTGCACGGCGACAGGGTGCGGTGCCGTGTGCAGCGTCTCGGGCAGCCCCCAGGAGTTGAACACCGGCTCACCTTCGACGGGCTGGGGGAAGAGGCGTTCGAGCGCCCTGCGGCTGCGTCCGTAGACGTACGCGTTGCCGTCCGCGAACCACACGGCGCGGCGGCGGTCCGGCAGCGCGCGTGCGACGCGGCCGAGGGCGGCGAGGCGCGGCGAGGTGGGGAAGCGGCGCATCCAGTTCGACATCCACGCGGCGCGGGGGTGGAGGCACAGGGCGCGGTAGAGCAGGCTCGTGCCCGAACGCGGCGCTCCGAGGAGGAACAGGGCGGGGACGTCGGTGGGCGAGGGTGCAGGCATCGATTTCCAGTATCGCAGTTCGCGGAGGCCACCTTTACCGTCGCCGGCTTGGACGGTGAGCGCCGAGAGCGCCCGTACCATTCGGCGCCATGGCCGATGGCGACGACGCCCCAGGGGACGAGGGATCCCCGCGCCTCAGCGGCCGGCGCGCCCTCGTCCGCCAGTCCGGCGGTGCCGGCGTCGCCGCGATGGTCGCCGTCCTCAGCGGCGTGGTCTTCGACGCGGTCATCGCGTTCACGTACGGAGCGGGCAGTGCCAGCGACGCGTTCTTCGTGGCGTCGCGCATCCCCCTTGGCCTGCAAGCCGCGCTCACCGTCGCGTCGAACCAGGCGCTCGTGCCGCTCGTGTCCAACTGGCACACCAAGGACGGCATCGACGCCACCAACCGGCGTGTGACCCTCGTCGCCACAGCGGCGCTTCTCGCTGGGCTCGTGGTCGCGGCCGTCTGCGCCCTGGCGGCGTGGCCGTTGATGGCGGTGACGGCGCCCGGCCTCGGCTCCGACGGCATAGCCGCTGCCGCAGGTGTGGCCCGCATCATGTTCTTCGTCGTTCCGTTGGAGGCGCTCGGGGACGTGTTCGAGGCGTTCCTCAACGCCCGCTACTCCTTCGTCCTCCCCTCGGGCGCGAAGGTTCTGCGGAACATGACCGCCGTCGCGATCGTGATCGGCCTCGGTGCCTCGGGATCGGACCCGCGCACGATCGCGTGGGGCTACCTGGCCGGGATGGCGCTGCTCGTGCTCGTCGAGGTGGCGTGGGCGGCGGTGAAGGGCTGGCGCTATGTGGCCACGCTCGCGCTCAGGGACGCGTCGGTGCGCGAGGCCGGCGTCCTCTGCGTGCGCCCACTTGCCGGTGCGGCCGTGAACCCGCTGACGCGGCTCGTCGAGCAGCAGATCGTGTCGTTCTTGCCGTCGGGGGCGATCACGATCTCCCAGTACGCGTACCGCGTGATCTCCGCTGTGGGCGGGACCGTCTTCTTCCGCTCCGTGATGGTCGCGTTGATCCCGCGGATGACCGAGGCGACGACACGAGGCCGCGACGTCGAGGTCGCGCGCCTGACACGCACGGGTGTGCGCATCATGCTCGCGATCTCGCTGCCCCTCACGGTCGTGACCGCCGTCCTCGCGCGGCCCGCGGTCGAGGCGGTGTTCCGCCGCGGCAAGTTCGATGCCGAGGACGCCCTGCTGCTCGGCTGGGTGCTGGTCGCCTATGCGCTGAGCCTGCCGGGTTCGGGCGTCCAGCGGGCGCTGCTGGGTCCGTTCTTCGCACGTCTCGACACACGCACGCCGCTGCGCAACACGATTTACGGCAACGCCGCGAACCTGCTTCTGCTACCGCTGTTCATGTGGATCGCCGCACGCGAGGACGCGTGGGCGGTCATCGCGGTCGGCGCCGCCTACTCGGCGGCGCAGTACGTCCACGTGGCGCACGCGTGGTGGCGCCTCCATCACGGCCTACACATCGGACTGAAGGGGATCGGGACCTTCACGCTCGAGGTCGTCGCCGGTTCGGTCGTCTATGGCGCCGTCCTCTACGTCGCTGCCCGCGCTCTCGGCCTCTACGGCGACCTGCCCCGCTGGCAGCTCCTGTTCCGGACCGCGGTCGCCGGTGCCGTGGGCAGCCTCCCCGCCCTTGCCGTCGTGTACGGAATGCGCAGGCGCAGCCGGCGCTGATCGCGGGGAGCCGCCCAGGAGGCGGAAACCGGCGATCGGGAACACGAGCACCGACAGCATCCCGGCGCCGACGAGCGCGGCGGCGTTCACCGCGAGGATGCGGTCCGTGGCGGTGCCGATCCCTGTGATCACCACGACGAGGGGCAACGCCGTCGCCGAGAAGAACGCGAGCGACACGCGCTCGCGCAAGGCGAGGTCGCGGTAGAGCAGGAGGGCCGGGAGGCCGCGGGCCAGGAGGAACATGGCCAGGAACATCGGCACCCGCAGCAACGTCGTGGGATCGGAGGTGAGCGCGTTCAGGTCGAACGTCATGCCGCTCACGACGAAGAAGAGCGGAATCACGAAGCCGAAGCTGATGGCCTCGAGCTTGGACTGCACGACCGGGGCGTCGTCACCGGTGATGAACAGCCGCACGACCACACCGGCGGCGAACGCCCCCAGGAGGATGTCGAGTCCGAGCTCGGACGCCACCCACACGAGCAGGATCACGACGAGGACGGAGATCCGCACCGGGAGCTGGGAGCTCGAGTTGAGGTGCTTGCTCAACAGCGCGACGACACGGGGCGGTGTCGGACGCGCGGCGAGCAGGACGGCGATCACCGCGAGCACGACGAACAGGGCCAGCAACGCCGCGGTGTGCACGGGGTTGTCGCTCGTGAGCAGCAGCGCGATCGCGACTATCGGTCCGAACTCCCCGACGGAGCCGATGGCGAGCACGAAGGCGCCGAAGCGCGTCTCGGTGACCCCGGCGTCGCTCAGCATCGGCAG
>JAIBAC010000102.1 GCA_019695375.1 Acidimicrobiia bacterium | reverse complement strand
CGGATCGTCGGCCGCGGCCCGCGCATCCTCCCCGCGCCGCGCTCGCTGCCGCGGGCGCTCAGCCACCGGCCGCCCCGCTCACGGCGGCGCCGGCCCCGCCGGACACCGTTCCCATGAGGAGGGCGAGCACGACGGCACCGACGAGGAGAACCGTGACGCCCATCGCCACCCACATGAGGCGCCGGTCCGTCAGCAGTGCGGCCGCCGGGCCCTGGCGGGCGACGGCGCGGGCGTCGATGGCCGACACGATCCACAACAGCGCGCACAGCAGCGCGGTGGCGAGGCGCAGCGCGCCGAGCGCGCCGCGGGCGGGGAAGCTGATCGCGGCGACGAACGTGAGAAGGATCAGCGACGCCCGTGCGAGCGCCTGCGCGTGCAGCCCGAGGTACCACTGCCCGCCGCCGGGGATCACCGACCACAGCAGCGCTCGCGCGGGATTGCCCGTCGGCCGGTGCACCCGATCGCTCTCGACCGAGAGCAGCGAGGTGCCGCACGCAGGACAGGTGGCCTCGGCGAGGGGCTGCGCGTGGTCGCAGAGCCTGCACACCCAGCCGCGCTCGCCCGTGTCGAGGACCACCATCCGGTGCTCCCCCAGATAGCGTCCCGTCTCCTGCGCGACCACGGGCTCGGGGCCCGTCCGCGCCACCGCCTCGGGCGGCGGTCCCGTCAGGGCTTCCCATGCCTGTGCGGCGGCGGCGAGCGCTGCGGGGTCGTGGTCGACCGGTGACGGAGCGGGCGCCGGTGGTGCAGTCGCGGCGACCTCCTGAGCGGCTGCGAGCGGCTGCAGGCACAGCCCGCACCACTGCGCGCCGTCGGTCATGCGCGCCCCACAGCTCGGACAGTTCATCGTGGTGTCTCCGTCTCGGCCTTGACGCCGTGGATCCCGCGCCAGCCGAGCCGCCTGAGCTGCTCGAGGAGACGCTGCTGCGGCCGCTGCGGCACCGATCGCACACGCCAGAAGAACGTGACCAGACTTCCCCGCGCGGGTGCGCCCGCATCGGGCCACGGCCTCACCCACCACTCCGTCTCGGCCTCGAACACCCGCTGGCGCAGCGGGAACCCGAGGAGCGGGTCGCGGTGGCCGCGCCAGTCCATCCAGATGTGGTGACCGCCGGCACCGGAGCGCAGGTCGCTGACCTCGGCCTCGACGTCGATGCCGCCCATGCCGAACAGCGCCCTCATGCGCCAGCGGTCGCCCACCGCGGTGTCGACCTCTCCACCGGGCCCGTGGGTCACCTTGTGGTCCAGTGTCCGCATGCCGACCCAGAACGCCGGGTGACCGTAGGGGTCGGCAAGGAGCGCGAACACCTCCGCAGGAGCCGCGCGGACGAAACCGGTGTCCGCAGCATGGAGGGGCTCGCCCAGGTCGATCACTTGTACATGGCCTCGATCGCGTCGGAGTAGTTCTCCTCGACACGATGACGCCTCACCTTCAGGGTCGGCGTCACCTCGCCCGCCTCCTGAGTGAAGTCCTCGGGCAGCACGGTGAACTTCTTGATCCCCTCGGTCTTGGACACCGACGCGCTCACCTCGTCGACGAGTGCCTCGATCTCGGACAGGACCTTGGGGTCCTTCGCCAGTGCCGCAGGGTCGGTCGTCGAGAGCCCCTCCTTGTCCGCCCACGCGGCGACGGCCTCGGCGTCGAGGGTCACCAGCGCCGACAGGAACTTGCGGCGATCGCCGATCACGACCGCCTGGCTCACGAGTGGATGGGCCTTGAGCGACGACTCCAGGTTCTGCGGCGACACGTTCTTGCCGCCGGCGGTGATGATCAGGTCCTTCTTGCGCCCCACGATCCGCAGATAGCCGTCGTCGTCGATCTCACCGAGATCGCCTGTGTAGAGCCAGCCGTCCACGAGCGTCTCGGCCGTCGCCTCGGGGTTCTTGAAGTAGCCGGCGAACACGTTGCCGCCACGGACGAGGATCTCACCGTCGTCGGCGATGCGCACCTCCTCACCCGGGATCGGGGGACCGACCGTGCCGATCTTTATGCGGCCCGGCGGGTTCAGAGACGTCGGCCCGCAGTCCTCGGTCTGGCCGTACACCTCGGCGATGGGAAGGCCGAGGGCGTGGAAGAACACCAGCGTCTCGATCGTGATCGGCGCTGCCCCCGAGATGATCGCGTCCACCTGGTCGAAGCCCACCTGGTGGCGCAGCTTCGCGGACACGAGCCGGTCGAGCACGCGGTGCTTGACGCGGTCGAGGAGCCCGGGCGTCCTGCCGTCGACGCGGGCCTCGACCACACGCGTGCCGGTCTCGAGCGCGCTGCGGGCGAGCTTGCCCTGGATCCCCTCGAGGCCGTCGAAGCGGTCGCGGATGGCGGCCTCGAACTTCTCGTACACCCTTGGGACCGCGAAGAACGTCGTGGGACGCACAGCGGCGAGGTCGTCACGCAGCGTGTCGATACCGCCACCGAACCACGTCTCGCCCTTGAAGAAGATCTGGGCGTAGTGGCTCACCATGCGCTCGGCGATGTGCGCGAGCGGCAGGAACGAGATGAACCGCGGCGACTCCATCGGCACCACGCGGCTGAGGCTGTCGCCGGTCCACAGCACGTTGGCGTGGGTGATGATCGCGCCCTTGGGCGGGCCGGTCGTCCCCGACGTGTAGATGTAGCAGGCTGCGCTGGCGGACTCGGCCCGTGCGCACAACTTCTCGTATGCGGCGGGATCGGCCTCGTCGATCTCGCGCCCGCGGGCGACGACGTCCTCGTAGGTGTGGTCGGCCTCACCGTCTGTGAAGGTGATCACGGTCTCGAGGTCCGGCAGGTCCTTGCGGATCTCGGCGACCTTGGCGGCCTGCGCCGCGTTCTCCACGAACACCACCGACGCGTCGGAGTGCTCGAGGACGAAGCGCACCTGCTCGGGCGAGTTCGAGTGGTAGATGGGCACCGCGACCGCGCCGGTGGCGATGGCAGCGAGGTCGGCCACGTGGTACTCCGCGCGGTTGCCCGAGAGCACCGCTACCCCGACACCGGGTCCCACACCCGCGTCTGCCAGCCAGGACGCGACGCTGCGCACCTCACGCGAGTAGTCGGCCCACGTGCGCACCGACCACTTGCCGTCACCGGTCTTGGTCCGCAACGCAGGCGCGTCGCCGAGCTCGGCAGCCCGCTCGTTGAAGATCGTGATGATCGTGTCACCCATGACGTGCTCCTCGTCGCCGGCCGGAAAGCCTCACGCGATGGTATCCGCACCGCCGGCAGGGAACGTCTGAGCCAGCCAGCGAGCGAACTCGGGGGCCTGTACGTCCCAGCGGAACGTGGCCACGGCGCGGTCGCGACCGGCTGCGCCGTGCTCGTGCGCCATGCCGGGGTCGGACAGGTAGGCGCCCAGCGCCGCGTCGACCGCGGCGGCGTCGGTCGCATCCACGACGAGCCCGTTGATGCCGTCGGCGACCGCATCTCCTGCGCCGCCGGACCTGCCGGCGACGACGGGACGTCCACAGGCTGCCGCCTCCACGAAGACGATCCCGAAACCTTCGGCCTCGAGGCCCGCCCACCGGTCGTGGCAGAGCATCGTGCACACGTCCCCGGCACGGTAGAGGTCGGCAAGATCAGCGTCGTCGACACGTCCGAGGAGCACGACCGTCGAGCCGAGACCGCGGCTCTGCACGCGGCGGGCGAGGGTGCGGTACTCGCGGCCTGAGCCTCCGATTGCGACCTGGAGGTCCGGGAACCGGCGGCGCATCCGCGCTGCCGCGTCCACGAGCAGGTGCATGCCCTTGCGCGGTACCAGCCGGCTCACGCTCGTGATCGTCGGCCGGTCGCGATCGAGCCCGAGGCGACCGCGCGCCTCCGCGGCCGGTCCCGGCACGAAGCGCTCGGTGTCCACACCGGGGAGCACCTGCAGGATCGGGCCACGCAGGCCCCGGCACGCGCGGCGCACCTCGGCGGCGACGAAGGGCCCGAGGGCGACGACACCGGCGGCTCCCGCCAGAACTGCCTTGAGGGCTGCGCGGGTCCCGGGCAGCCGTGCCGGCACCGACACATCGGCGCCGTACACCATCACGACGTAGGGGATGCCGCGGCCGGTGACGGTGCCACGCAGGAGCCCGAGCGGCAGCGCCGAGCCGAACACGACGACGTCTGGCTTCACACGCTCGCACGCCTGAGCGACCCTGGCGGCGAGGCCGCGGGTGGGCAGCAACGTCCGGGCGGGCACGCGTTGCACCTCGTAGGGAAGCGTGGCATCGAAGGCGACCGCCCCCTGGTGGTCTGCTGCGATCACGGACAGGAGCGCGGGGTCGAGGCGCGCGCACAGCTCCTCCTGGACGACCTGGATCCCACCCACCTTCGGCGGGAAGTCGTTGGTGACGAGGAGGACGCGCGGAGCCATCGGAGGAATCCGGTTCCGCGCTCAGCCGCGGCGCTGACCGCCGCCCTGACCGCCGCGGCCGCGCGACCGCGACCGCCGGCGCCTGCGCGAACGCTTCGGCGCCTCGGGCTTCCACCACGCGAGCACGTCGGCGAAACGGTTCTCGGGGGTGAGACGGGCGTCCTCGGTGTCGAGGACCCACTCCGCCTCGTGTATGCGTCCACGCGAGAGGAAGCGGAAGCTGATCTGCCACGCGCGGTCGCCGAGCTTGGTCACCCACCAGCCCTCGTCGAGGATCTCCGACGCGATGCGGACGTTCCACTTCTCGAGGTTGGCGAGCACTGCGTCGTGGAGCTGCAGCTGGGATATCTCACCTTCACCACGCACGAGCCAGAGCCCGTGAGCGGCTTCGAGCGCCTCGTCCGGCGAGCTCACCTCGAGCGGGCCCTCGGGCAGCACGAACTCCGGTTCGGGCTCGGCCTCGGGCTCCTCCTCGACGGCGGTGGTCTCCACCTGGGGGCCCACCGGACCACCGGCGGGACCGGCTCCGACCAGTGCCAGGACCCGCCCGTCGACGGCGACGCGGTATCCGGCGGATTCCGCCTCAGGATGAGCCGCGAGCAGCAACTGGCCGTCCTCGACGGCCAGGACATGCAGCTGTATCACGATGCCTCACAGACTTCATCGGTGCTCTCGCACGGTCGCCCCGGCGGCGTCGGACACGGCTTCGGTGTGCACCGGCGGCAGGACGAGGTAAAGCTCGACGGGGCGAGCCTAGTGGCTCGGCGGTCCCGGCCCATCAGCCGGCGGCTGTCGCTCCCGTCGGGGCCATCACCTCGCCCAGCAGGCCACCCTCGCGGAGGAGCCTGAGCGCGCGCTCGGTCGCATGGTCGTAGACCACCGCATCGTCGGCATCGCGGCCGAGGACGTACGCCACCGGGCAGTCACCGCATCCGGCGCCCGCCACCGGGCAGGCGTCGCAGTCCATCGTCGTCGACATCTTGGCGTCCTCCTGTCTCGGGACCGCCCGTGGCCCGCTCGTCCGTACGTTACGGGCCACGTGTGACAGAAATCCGAGGGCGGCGGCAGGCGGCGCTCAGTCGGCGGGGACAGGCAGCCCCGCGGGGCTGCTGCGTCGACCTTGCCGCACACGGTTCGCGGACGGCGTGACCAGGCGCCGCAGCGGCGGGATGTTGACGAGCGTCTCCACCTCGCCGTAGAGGATCCCGATGCGCACCACGTTCCACCTGTCGTCGTAGTAGATGCAACGCGACTGCCACTCGGGCATGAACTTGCGGTTGAACGTGTACAGCGACTCGATCTGGAAGTAGGGGTTGAAGCGCAGCACCACCCATCGCTGCAGGCGCTGGAACGGGGTGAGCGACGCGTCGCCGTGGAGGAGCCGCGCGAACGCCGCGAAGTTCAACGAGAGCCGCGAGGCACCGCGTTCACGCAGCGCCTGGATGCACTCCACGACCATGTACTCCATGAGGCCGTTCGGTGAGCTGGGGTCGCGGCGCATCGCGTCGAGGGAGTAGCCGGGGCGGTCACCGCTGAAAGGCACCAGGTGCAGGAAGCCGCGTGCCTCACCCGCCTCGTCACGAGCGACCGCCACGAGGCAGCCGCCGTCGTCGGCGTCCGCGAACCGTCCGAGCGCCATCGTGAAGCCGCGGTCGGGCGCCTTGCCCTGCCAGCGGCGTGTGACCCTGACGTAGTCGGCGCTGAGGGACTCGGCGGCGGCGGCGTCGACGAGCTCGAACGTGTAGCCGGCCTTCTCGAGGCGGTGCACCGACTGACGCACCTTGCGGATCGGGCGGCCCACGAGGGAGAAGGTCTCGCAGTCGACGATCGCCTCGTCGCCGAGGTAGTAGGAGTGCAGGCCGCGCGACGTGTACATGGCCGCGTCGGATTCGCGGGCCGCGAGGACCGCCACCCCCCACCCGTGGTCGGCGCACATCGCCAGGAACTCGTCCACGACGAGCGGTATGGATGCGGGATCGCCGACCGGATCCCCTGACGCCAGGGCGTAGCCGCCGCGGTAGCAGTAGGCGATCATCGCACGGCCGTCGCTCGAGAAGAAGTGTGTCTTGCCCTCACGCAGGGCGAAGTAGCTGAGCGTGTCGTCGCCGAAGCGGTCGACGAGCTCGCGCGCTCGCGCGTAGTCGGCGGGATCGTGGCAGTGGCGGTGCACGTAGGGGCGGAAGAGCATGATCGCGGCGATCACGCCACCGAGCGTGCCGAGCATCAGCAGGGACAGCTCGAAGACCGCCGGCCAGAACGACCGCGTGTACTCGTAGGCGCCCTCGGCTCCGACGAGGCCGGCGAAGACGGTGCGCAGCATCCCCGTCAGGGTCGGGTCGGGCTCGAGCTGATGGCGCATGAGCCAGAGGGCGACGATGCCGTAGGCGAAGACGGCGACGAAGTAGAGCGTGCTGGCGCGCAGGCACCTGCGGACGGAGAACCTGTCACCGGGGACCACGAACGTGCGCCGCGCGGCGACGAGACCGACGAGCAACAGCGACGACACGACGGCGGCGACGTGGTCGTCAGGCCTCAGCATGTGGACCAGCGTCGCCACGGCGGCGAGCACGACGGCGACCTGCCACGCCCTGCGCTTCTGCTTGCGAAGCTGGTTGGCGAGGAACAGGAGGCCGACTCCGACGAGTGTGAGGACGACGCGCCCGTCGTAGTGACGTTCCACCGACGTGGGGCTCACCAGCAGGTGCGGCGCCCAGCGGAACGGGATGACCGCGATGAGGTTCACCGCCGCGAGGGTGAAGGCGCCGACGGCCACGAGGCTGGCGATCTTCGCCGGTGGCGGTGCGGAAGGCGTGAGTTGCTGTGATGCTCGGCGCATGTTCATCAAAGGTGCCTGCGACGGGGATCGGCTCGAACCGGAGGCACCTTGAAGAGGACAGCATACCGAGTCCGTGGTGTCCGGGGGTGCACGGGGTGGTGGTGCGCCGTGAGGCCGGCTCGCTCAGAGGTCGTGCTGGAAGCAGATCAACCGATCGCGGCGCTCGGGCGGGTAGTCGACCCACTTCGCCGCCGGGAGCGCACCGGCATCGACGTCGACGTATCCGCACGAGCGGAAGAACTCCGCGGCCTCCGGTCTCGACGTGACTGCGAACAGGCCGCGGAGGCCGTGGGAGAGCGCGACCTCGTCGAGTGCCTCGACGAGGCGTCGCCCCACCCCTTCGCCGTGGAAGCGGCTGATCGTGAACAGCGCCTCGAGCTCGCCGCGTCCTGAGCCGCGGTAGGGGGCTTCGGCGAGCGCCACCACACCGGCGGGATGATCACCTGCGGCGAAGAACCCCAACGAGCGCGGCAGCAGCGATTCGAGCTCGGGGTCGTCACGGGGGCGCAGGTAGCCGAGCTCGGCGCCGCGGCGCAACAGGTCGGCGACGAGGCCGTAGTCGGCGAAGCCGAGGCGGCGCACCTCCCCGTACGCGCCCAAGGTCATGAGCGTGCCGGCACCGTCGTAGGTGAACAGCTCACGGCCGAGGTCTCCGGCGCCGACCACGTTGAGCCCCTCGACCCCCTCGTACAGGGGGCGTGCCAGGTTCTGCAGGCGGGCGGGCAGTCCCGCGCGGCCGACGTCGACGAAGCTGCGGCGCGCCCCGTCGGGCCCGTTCACCACGAGGTCGGCGTCGACGACGACGAGCTTGTGCGCCCGCGACGCGGCTGCGAGACCCGCCGCCGTCGAGACCACGTCGGCGCCTGTCACGGTCACGGGCCCGTCGCCGTCCCGCAGGCGACGCCACGTGTCGACGACCGTGTCGGGGTCGGGCTCGGGGTCGGGCTCCACCTCGCCCGGTCCTCCGGCGACGACCACGATCACCTGCGCGCCCGCCGCCACCAGCTCTGCGGCCACGGCCCGGCACTCCCGCTCGGACCCGGGGTCGGCAGCTGCGAGCACGACGACGCGGCCCTTGAAGCTGGACCGGTAGAAGTCGCGCTCGGGGTCATCAGCCCCCGCACCTCCCCCAAACGCGGGCAGATCCACCCGCTCACGGGACGGATCACCCGCGTTTGGGGGCAGAGGGCTCATAGCCGCGCAGGGTAGCGGCCCCTCCCCCACCCCAAACGCGGGCAGGACGACCCGCCACCACGACAGACCGCCCGCGTTTGGGACGAGCTCCTCGCCAGACGCGGGCAGGACGACCCGCCCACGAGACAGACCGCCCGCGTTTGGTGGAGGAGCGCGAACTGTCACACGTCGCGAGCACACTGCGACCGTGGCCCGTCTCCGGTCCACCTTCCCCTCGAGATGGCTTCCCCTCAGGACATCCGATCCACCGAAGGGATGCCGTCATGTACCTGTCGCCCGAAGCCCGGCTCGCGATCGTCGCCGCCAGGCAGCACAGGACGTTCACCCTCGCCCAGGCGCTAGAAGCCGGCTTCACCCGCGACCGGGTCCGGCGCCTGCTGGCGATCGGCGCCTGGCTGGAGCTGCGACCGCGGGTGTATCGCCTCGCCGGTGCCGGGATGGTGAGCAGTGACGAGCTGCTCATGGCGCACGTCCTCCACACCGGCGGCCACGCGGCCGGATTCAGCAGCGCCCACCTGCACCGCATCGTCGAGCGCGCCCCGGCCGAACCGGAGGTGATCATCGGCCGCAACGCATGGTCGGACCGCCACACCGGCCTCGTCTCGGTGACCGATCGGCTCGACCCCGTCGACCTCACCCTGGTCGACGGGATCCCGGCGCTGACGCCGGTGCGGACCCTGCTCCACATCGGAGGACGTGTTCACCCCGAGGTGCTCGGCGTCCTCTGCGACAGGGCGGTCACGTCGAAGCTGGTCGACCCCGTGAGGCTCGAGCTGCGTGCGCGTGAGCTGCGCGCGCCGCGGCGCAACGGCTGTGCGAGGGTCCTGGCGGTATTCGCCGACCGCCACCCCGATCTCGCCGAGGCACGCAACGAGTGGGAGGCGCGCCTGCTGCACCTCTCGCGTCGTTTCGGGCTCCCCGATCCCGTGCCCAACTTCGCGTTGCGCATCGGAGGCCGCCGGCGCTTTCTCGATCTCGCGTGGGTGGATCAGCTCGTCGTGGTCGAGTTCGACGGGTACGCGTGGCACAGCGATCGCCGCACGTTCGACGACGACCGCGTGCGCCAGAACGAGCTCGTCGCCGCGGGCTGGCAGCCGTTCCGGCTCACCTCGACCGCGCTGCGCAACGGTGAGCTCGCCGCGTTCGAGCCGATCGCCCGCGTCGTGCGGCACCGAACGAGCGCACCCCACCCCCAAACGCGGGCAGGATGACCCGCCACCACACCAGACTGCCCGCGTTTGGCGAGGGGGCCTGGCCGGGCGTCAACGGCGCGGGGCGTCGATCGCCTCGAGGAACGACGGCGAGGGCAGCGGGGCGGCGCCGAGGGCGGCGACACGGCGCTGCAGCTCGCGGTCGGACGTGACGACGACCACGGGCGTGTCGAGGTCGAGGGCGCCCACGATCTCGACGATCGCGTCGTCGGCGATCGGGCCGCCGCTGAACTCGACGGTGACCCCATCGGGCAGGCGCCGCCCGCCACGGCCGCCCGTGTCCGCCTCCGACGAGTCGAACACGATGCGCAGTTCGGCTCCGTCACGGCGCCGCACCTGCGCGCAGCGAGCCGCGAGGAGGCTGCGCTGGTCCTCCAGCGTCTTGGCGGCCCACCCCCGCTCCACCTGCTTGGTCACGTTGTAGCCGTCGATGACGATCACCAGACCGGGCGCGCCGAGCGCCCACGAGGCGGCCGCCGCCGAGTCCGGCATGACGCCCTTGGGGATCTCCGGCGGCTTGCGGCGCCGCACGAGCCTCGTCCCCTCCCCGCTCGTGAGCCGGCGCACCGTCTCGCGCAGGTCGTCGGCAAGACGTTCGAGCGCGACGGCATGCGGTTCGAGGTCTGGGATGAGCGCTGCCTCGAGCTCGTCGATGCGGCTCCGGAGGTCGCGTTCGAGATCGCTGCTCGACCGCGTCTGGCCGCGGAGGACGGCCTCGAGGTCGCGGACACGCGCTGCGAGCGCGTCGCGCTCCAGCCGCAGCTCCCCGAGCTCCGCCCGCATCGTGTCGACGTCGTCGCGCCAGCGTGCGACGGTGCGCTCGTGCTCCGCGATCGCGCCGCGGGCCTCGTCGAGCTGGGCCCGCACCCGCGCGAGCTCGACGCCGCGGCGCTCGAGCTCGGCGCGCTGGTCCTCGTGACGCGCCGCCGCGGCCTCCTCGCGCCGTTCGGCGGCGGCGACGAGCTTGGCGCC
>JAIBAC010000101.1 GCA_019695375.1 Acidimicrobiia bacterium | reverse complement strand
AGCGCAGGCACGCCGTCGACGCGCCTCGACGCGATCGTGGCGGCGCTGCGCCGCACCGCCGCCGCGAAAGCCGCGGACGATGCGTAGGTGTCGGCGTCGACGCGGGCCTGCACCGCGAACAGCTGAACGGGTCCCATGAGATCCTCCTCGTACAATCCTGCCCGAACTGACCCATGGCCACGAGAGCGGGGAACGGGGGAGCCCATGGCGGCCACGACCGCCGCGATCGCCGGGATCGGCCAGACCGAGTTCGCCAAGGTGATCGAGCGTCCCGAGGTCACGCTCGCGTGCGAGGCCGCCGCTGCGGCACTCGCGGACGCGGGGCTCGCACCCGCCGACGTGGACGCGATGGTCCGCTTCGACCTCGAGACCACTCAGGACATCGAGCTGGCACGCAACCTCGGCGTCGAGAACCTCCGCTTCTTCGCCGACACCCCACACGGCGGCGGAGGTGGTTGCGCCACGCTCGGCATCGCGGCGGCCGCCGTGGAGACAGGCCGTGCCGACGTCGTGCTCTGCTGGCGCTCGCGCAAGCGCGGTTCGGGCCGGCGTCCGTGGGCGACCAACGACGGCGCGATCGCGGGGGAGAAGCAGTACTGGGTGCCCTTCGGGCTCGCGCGTCCCGTCGACCAGGTCGCGATGATGGCGCGCCGCTACATGCACGAGTACGGCCTCACGGAGGTGCAGCTCGGTCATGTGGCCTGCACTATCCGCGCCCACGCGCAGCGCAACCCCGCGGCCACGATGACCAAGGACATGGACGTCGCCACGTACCTCGCGAGCCGCTTCGTGTCCGAACCGCTGCGCGTCCCCGACTGCTGCCTCGAGTCCGACGGCGCCGTCGCGGTCGTGGTCACGTCGCTCGAACGCGCACGCGATCTACCTCAGGCGCCCGTCGTGCTCGTCTCGACCGCGATGGGCAGCGGGCCCCAGACGGTGGGCATGGCCAACTACTTCGGTCCGTCGATCACCACGTCACCGGCCGCAGCCTGCGCCACGTCGCTGTGGGAGCGCACCGATCGGCGGCCGGCCGACGTCGACTGCGCCCAGCTCTACGACGCGTTCACGCCCCTCGTCGTCCAGAGCCTCGAGGAGTACGGGTTCTGCGAGCGCGGCGAGGGCGGGGTCTGGGCGGAGGCGGGCGAGCTCGCCTGGCCGAGCGGGCGCCTTCCCGTCAACACCAGCGGCGGCGGCCTGTCCGAGGCGTACCTGCACGGGTTCAACCTCATCTCCGAAGGCGTGCGCCAGGTGCGCGGCACGTCGACGAGCCAGGTCCCCGGGGCGTCCACGGTCCTCGTCACGAGCGGCAACGGCGTCCCGACGAGCGCCGTCCTCCTCGGGAGCGACCGGTGAGCGAAACAGGCGGCGTGCCGCCCCTCGTGCCGGAGCCGGACCAGGTGAGCGCGCCGTTCTGGGACGCCTGCCGGCGCCACGAGCTCGTCGTGCAGACGTGCACCGCATGCGGTAGGGCGCGCTACCACCCGCGGCCGATGTGTCCGCACTGCGGGTCGATGGAGCACACGTGGGAGCCAGCGTCGGGCGACGCGGTCCTCTACTCGTGGGTGGTGGCCCACCGCCCCGTGCTGCCTGCACTCGCCGACCGTGTGCCGCTCCCGATCGTGCTCGTCGAGCTGCCCGAGGGAGTACGGATGGTGGGCAATCTCGCCGGGGATGCGGGCGAGCTCGTGATCGGGATGCCGATGCGGGTCGCGTGGGTCGACGTCACCGGCACCTGCGCGCTACCCGCCTGGCGTCCCGCGGGCTGAGCCGCACCCACGGCGGTTGCCACTGCCCGGGCGCGGCGCGACGATGACCGCGCCGCAACCCAGGAGGTGCCATGGGCGACAACGGAGCGATCATCAGCTGGAGCGGAGTGCGAACCGGACGCGAGCGCAAGGCGATGCAGGTCTGGGGGGACGCGCTGGCGTTCTACGAGAAGTCTGCGACCGACGGCCGCATCGAGTCGACCGAGACGATCGGCTTCACGGGCGGCTTCCGCGACATGATCGGCGGGTTCATGATCCGCGGTGACCAGACCCAGATCGAGACGTTCCTGGAGTCCGACGACTTCCTGGCGCAGTACATGCGGGCAGCGCTCGTGGCCGACGACCTCACCGTCACGCGGTGCACGTTCGGTGCCCAGATGGCACGCACGGTGGGCACCTACTTCGCGCAGGTGGAAGACCTGGGCCTATGACGCGTCAGCGGCGCTCGTGCTTCGCTGCGGGCGCCGCGCAGCCGTCATGGCGTCGAGCTCGGCGCGCAACTCGGCGTTCTCGGCTTCGAGCTCGGCGACACGGGCCTCGAGGCGCTTGATCTCGGCGGGACGGCCGCGGCGGTCGAGCTCGAGGAGCATCTTGTCGTAACGCTCGACGAACGCGTCGGCGAGCTTGCCCCCGGGTCCGTAGGCCGGCGAGCGCACGTTGCCGTCCTCGTCGGCGAGGGGCTCGGTGGACAGGAGCTCGATCACCGATGGACGGCCGGCAGCGCCCTTCCTGCGGGTGCGGATGCGGCCCGAGCGCCGCAGCGCCGTGAGCCCGATCTGCACCGCCGATGCGGACACGCCCGAGTCCTGCGCGAGCTGGCGCACCGACTTCTCGATCACGCCGCCCTCGGCTGAAGCCGCGAGCGCCACGAGCACCTGGTTCGCGTAGGACACCTCGTACCGCTTCACGCGCCCGTCCTGACCGCTGCGGCCGCCGACGCGAGATCCTCGCGCAGGGTCGGCTTGTGCACCTTGCCGCTCGGTGTGCGCGGCAGCTCGTCGCGCACCACGACACGCTCGGGCCACTTGAAGCGCGCGAGACCCGCGGACTCGCAGTGGGCTGCGAGGGACTCGAGGTCGGGGGACGCGCCGCCGCTGACCACTATGTACGCGCAGGTCTTCTCGCCCATGACCGGGTCGGCCATCGCGACGACCGCGACGTCGGCGACGCCCGGATGGGTCGCGAGGACGTCCTCGACCTCACGCGCCGAGATGTTCTCGCCGCCGCGGATGATCATGTCCTTGAGCCGGTCGACGATGCGGAAGCAGCCGTCCTCGCGGACGGCCATGTCGCCGGTGCGGAACCAGCCGTCGACGAAGGCCTCGGCGTCGTGGTCGGAGTCGAGGTAGCCGGCGAGCATCTCCGGTGTGCGGCCCCATAGCTCGCCGGCTTCACCGTCTGCGACATCGGTGCCTGTCGACGGGTCGACGACGCGGCCCTCGGCGAAGCCGACGAGGCGGCCATCGGTGTCGGTGCAGACGCTCACCGGGTCGCCGGGCAGCGCGGTCGTGAGCGTCGGCAGCTCCGTCGATCCGTAGGTGCGCTTCGCCCAGCAACCGAACGCTTCGGCGGCCTCGTGCACCATCGACGGTGCCACACCGGCCCCGCCCATCGACCAGAGGCGCAGGCTCGAGACGTCGGTCGTCGCGAACGTGGCGTCGTCGACCATCGTGCGCAAGAAGACCGGCGTGCCGATCATGTACGTCACCGTCTCGGCCTCGACGAGAGCGAGGGCGGCAGCGGGGTCCCAGCGCTGCATGAGCACCGACGGGATCCCGAGCACGCACGGGAACAGGATTCCGTACATGAGCCCCGCGATGTGGGTGACCGGCATCGGCAGCAGCAGGCGGTCGTCGGAGCGGAGCCCGTGCGCGAGCGAGAGGCTGTCGGCCTCGTGACGCAGGCTCTGATGCGAGTGCACCACGCCCTTGGGCAGCGACGTGGTGCCCGAGGTGTGCAGCACGACCGCCGCGTCGCCGGCGTCGCGTCCCGCGTCCGGCACTGGACCGTGCCAGCCGGTGAGGCGGTCCCACGAGCCGTCGGACCCGCGCACGACCACGACCTCACCGTCGAACCCGCATTCCGCGAGGACCGCAGGGTGATCGACGCCGCGGAAGACCTCGGGCACGGCGCACACCCGCGCTCCGGTGGAGGAGACGATGTGGCCGACCTCGCGTGCGCCGAGCGTCGGGGTGATCGGGACGAGGACGGCACCGGCGCGCAAGGCACCCCACGCGAGCACGGCGCTCTCCCACCAGTTGGGGAGCTGGTACGCGACCGTGTCGCCCGGCTGCACACCGATGGCGGCGAGACCGGTCGCCACGCCGGCGGAGAGGCGCTCGAGCTCCGCGTAGGAGAGGGTCCGGCCACCCTCGGACACCGCAACCGTGCCGGGTCGGGCGGTGACCGCGGATGCGAAGCGGTCCACGAGAGTCTCCGGCGTCCATGCCCCTGACTCGCGCCAGGCGTCGCGCACGGTCGCGGGGACGGGCGAGGGCAGGTCGTTGCAGCCGCGGAGCATGGTCGTACAATACCCTTGCACGACCCCCCCTCGCGAGGGGTGCCGGCGCACAGCACAGGGGGAAGCTGCGTGGGTGTACTGGTTGGCATAGACGTCGGGGGCACGTTCACGGATCTCGTCGTGGTCGGCCCCGACGGCAGCGTCGAGGTGACCAAGGCGGCGACGACCCCCGACGACGAGGCCGAGGGCATCCTCGCCGGGCTCGGAGACGTCGCGGCTGCCGGTGGCGAGACACTCGCGCAGCTCCTCGGACGCACCGACCTCGTCGTCCACGCGACCACCACCGCCGACAACACGATGATCACCCACTCGGGCGCGCCGTGCGGGTTGATCACGACCGAGGGCCACCGCGACGAGATCGAACTGCGGCGCGGGTGGAAGGAGAGCATCTGGGACCCGACGGTGCCCGCTCCGCCGGTGATCGCCAAGCGGCGCTTCCGCATCTCGGTGCCGGGCCGCCTCGACCACGAGGGGAACGTGCTCACACCGCTCGACGAGGAGGCCGTGCGCCGCGCGGCGCGGCGCTTCCGCGACCACGGCATCTCCTCGGTCGCCGTCGTGCTGCTCTTCTCCTTCGTCGACCCGGCGTGGGAACGGCGCGTGCGCCAGATAGTGCGCGAGGAGTACCCCGAGGCGGCCGTGAGCCTCAGCCACGAGGTCATGCCGGCGGCGCCGGAGTTCGAGCGCACATCGACGACGCTCGTGAACTCCTTCGTCGGGCCACGTGTCGTCGCGTACCTGCAGCGCCTCGTCTCGCGCCTGCGCGAGGAGGGCTACAGCCGTCAGGTGCTCGTCATGCAGAGCAACGGCGGCGTGGCCAGCGTCGACGCCGTCTGCGACCGCCCCGTGGTCACGCTCGCGTCGGGCCCGATCGGGGGTGTGATCGCGACCGCCGCCGTCGGCGCCGCGACCGGTGTCAGCGACTTCATCGCCGTCGACATGGGCGGCACGTCCTACGAGGCGTGCCTCGTCCGCAACGGCAGCGCCGAGGTGAAGTCGTACTGGAACTGGGTGCAGCGCTACTGCATCGCGCTCCCCGTCGTCGACGTCGTCTCGATCGGCGCCGGCGGCGGGTCGATCGCGCGTGTGAAGGCGGGCGGCCTCGCGGTCGGCCCCGAGTCCGCCGGCGCCGACCCGGGACCGATCTGCTACGGCCGTGGCGGCACCCAGGTGACGGTCACCGACGCCAACCTCTACCTCGGCTACCTCAACCCCGACGGGCTGTGCGACGGCGCCGTGGCGCTGGATGCGTCCGGCGTCGAGGCCGCGATCGCGAGCCAGATCGCAGAGCCGCTCGGGCTCTCGGTGCTCGAAGCCGCAGCAGGCGTGCATCGCATCGTCAACGCCGACATGAACAACGCGATCCGGCGTGTCTCGTCGGAGAAGGGCCAGGACCCCCGCAAGTTCGCGCTCGTCGCGTACGGCGGCAACGGTCCGGTGCACGCGCCTGCCCAGGCGCGTGAGCTCGGCATCGGCACGATCCTGGTGCCGCGCCTGGCGCCGGTGCTGTCGGCGTTCGGGACGTTGACGGCGGACTTCGTCGTGAACCAGGTCCGCGCTCACATCGGCCAGGCCGACCAGATCGACCTGTCCGCCGTCGAGGCCGACTTCGCCGAGATGCGCTCGCTCGCCGAGAAGGAGCTCGCCGGGGCCGAGGTCGACATCGGCGACGTCGAGCACCGCTACGAGTTCGGCTGCCGCTACCCCGGCCAGACGTTCACTATCAACGTCGACGTCGCGCTGCCAGACGGTCACGTCACCGAAGCCGCACGGGACGTCCTCGTCTCCCGCTTCCACGAGCTGCACGAGGACCTGCACACGTTCGCGACCCCCGACGAGCCCGTCGTCGTGGCCGAGCTGCGCCTGCGCTCGTGGACGTCAGCGCGCAAGCCGCCGATACCGCCGGCGCCGCCACCTGAGCCGGGTGACCCGATCCTGGGCTCGCGGCGTGCATGGTTCGAGGGCGACGTCGTCGACACCCCGGTCTTCCGTGGCCCCCGTCTCGGGCCCGGCCACGTGGTCGAAGGCCCCGCGATCGTCGAGGAGCCATTCACCACCATCGTGTTGCAGCCGCGGCAGCACGCGACTGTGGACGATTTCGGCAACTACGTGATCACCAGCGCCGGAGGGACCGAGTCATGACCGCGACGCTCGAACCAGCCGCCGGGGCCGGAGCGGACGAGGCCGCCGTCGACGTCGACCCGATCACGGCCGAGGTGATCCGCGGCGCGTTCGAGACCGTCGCGTTCGAGATGGCCCAGCACGTCAGCCTCGCCGCCGTGACCCCGATCCTGAACCAGTCGAACGAGCGCAACGCGTCGATCCTCGACGCGCGGGGACGCCTCGCGGGCCTCTCGGTCGGCATCCCCCAGTTCATGCTCGCGAGCCGCGGCCCGGTCCGGTTCGCGCTGGAGTTCTTCGGTGCCGACGGCTTCGAGGACGGCGACGTGTTCGCCGCCAACGACCCCTACCACGGCGGCGGTCACCTGCCGGACTGGAACATCTTCGCCCCTGTCGTGTCCGACGGCGAGCTCGTGCTCATCGCGTCGATCCAGTGCCACCACGGTGACACCGGCGGCGACACGCCCGGTGGCTACTCGGTGAACGCGATGGACGTGTGGGCCGAAGGGCTGCGCTGTCCCGCGATCAAGCTCGTAGAGCGCGGCGTCGAACGCCGCGACGTCCTCTACATGCTGCAGACCAACAACCGCCTGCCGACCTACATCGCCGACCTGCGCGCGCAGATGGGTGCCGCGAACCTCGGCGTGCGCCGCCTCAAGGAGGTCGTCGCCGAGTTCGGCGCCGACACCGTCAGGGCCGCCGTCGACTACTCGATCGCGCTGACGCGGCGGCGTATCCGCGAGGACGTCGCTCAGTGGCCCGACGGCACGTACGAGGCCGAGACGTTCATCGAACACGACACGATCGGCAACAAGGACATCCGCATCCACTGCACGGCCACAGTCGACGGTGACAGCCTCCGCATCGACTACACGGGCAGCGACGAGCGCGAGTTCCTGACGACCAACGGCACGTTCGGCAACACCCAGGGCATGGTGCTGAGCCAGTTCTGCACGATGATCGACCCGTCGATCCCCAAGAACGAGGGCCTCTTCGACGCGTTCGAGCTCGTGGTGCCCGAGGGGACCTGCATCAACCCCGACAACACGCGCCCCGTCTCGGCGGGCACCCACCACCCCGGTGTCGAGGTGAGCGAGGCGCTCGCGCTGGCGTTGAGCCACGCGATCCCGCAGCGCTGCCAGCCGCAGGTGTACAAGATCGCGATCCCGACGGTGATCTTCGGCGTCGAACCGCGCACCGGTGCGTTCTTCGTCGACCAGTCCGTCGACACGACCTCGACGTGTGCCGCGGCGTCGAGCGCGTGCGACGGCTGGGGCGGGACGCCGACGGCGTTCGGGAACCTCATCCTCGCGACGGCCGAGATCAACGAGTCGCTGCTGCCGCACCGCCAGCTCGGGCGCGAGCTCATGACCGACAGCGGCGGCGCCGGCCTCCACCGCGGCTGCCCCGGTGCGCGCTACGTCAAGGAGGTCACGGCGCAGTGCCAGGTGTACACGTGGGTGCTCGGCACCAAGTACCCGTGCCCCGGCATCGCGGGCGGCAAGGCGGGCTCGGCGTCGCACCTGTACCTGCGCGTCGGAGGTGAGCACGAGTACGAGGTCACCCACACGGCGTTCTACGTGCAGCACGAGCCGGGTGAGCAGATCGTGAACGAGTTCGCCGGCGGCGGTGGTTGGGGCGACCCGCTCGAGCGCGATCCCGAGCTCGTGCTCGAGGACGTCCTCGACGAGTACGTGTCCGTCGACGGTGCCCGTCGTGACTACGGCGTCGTCGTCGAGGGCGATCTCGAGGCGCTCGACATGCGCGTCGACGTGAACGCCACCGACGCGCTGCGCGCCGAGATGCGTGCGGCGGCCTCGTCCGCGGTGTGAGCGGCGACCGCTTCACCGAGGAGCTGCGCGAGTTCCTCGATGCGCACCCGCCACCGGCAGCGCGCGGTTTCGACGCCGAGCGGCGCTGGCAGGAGGTGCTCCACGCCGAGGGCTGGGTGGCGCCGCACTGGCCCGTCGAGCACGGCGGCCGCGGCGCGTCTTTCCGTGAGTACGCCGGCTACGTGCTCGAGCTCGCCCGCGTGCGCGCACCGCAGCCGGTCAACCGCGTCGGGATCAACCTCGCGGGGCCGACGCTGCTCGCACACGGCACGAGCGAGCAGCGCGACCGCTACCTGGCGCCGATCCTGGCGGCGACCGAGATCTGGTGCCAGCTCTTCAGCGAGCCCGGGGCGGGCAGCGACCTGGCGTCGTTGACGACACGGGCGCGGCGCGCCGGCTCCGGTGAGGGGTGGGTGATCGACGGCCAGAAGGTGTGGACGTCGTACGCGAGCGAGGCGCGCTGGGGGATCCTGCTGGCACGGACGGGGCCGCCCGGCAGCGGCCACCGCGGTCTGTCGTACTTCGTGTGCGACATGAAGGCACCCGGGATCGAGGTGCGTCCGCTGCGGCAGATGACGGGCGAGTCGGAGTTCAGCGAGGTGTTCCTCGACGGCGTCGAGCTCGGCGCCGACGCGCTCGTGGGCGCCGAGGGTGCCGGCTGGGCGATCGCGGCGACGACGCTCGCGCACGAGCGCGGCACGGCGTTCCCGCTCAAGGAGCAGGTCGTGCAGAAGGTGTTCCTCGACGACCTCCTCGCGTGGGCGCGCGAACGTGGCGGCGAGATCACGGGCATGGACCGCGACCGCCTGGCGCGATGTGTCGTCGACGCCGAGGTCTTCCGCTTCCTGAACCTCGCCATGCTCGAGCGACTTGCCCGCGGGGAGGAGCCGGGGCCGGAGTCGTCGCTCGTGAAGCTGCACTGGTCGGCGTTGAGCCAGCGCCTGCACGAGGCCGAGATCACCCTGTGGGGTGCGGCCGGCGTTGCCGTCGCGCCCGGCCGGGACGGGACGCCGCCGTGGCGTGAGCACCTGTGGAGCCGCGCCGCCTCGATCGCGGGCGGCACGTCGGAGGTGCAGCGCAACATCGTCGGCGAGCGCATCCTCGGTCTCCCGCGGGAGCCGCGGCCCTGATGGACATGACCTTCAGCGCCGAGGAGGAGGCCTTCCGCGCCGAGGTGCGCGCCTGGCTCGAAGGTGCGCCGGTGCCCGATGCCGAGGCGCCCGAAGGCGACCTCGACGCCGAG
Organism: Acidimicrobiia bacterium; assembly: GCA_019695375.1. Lineage (GTDB taxonomy): Bacteria > Actinomycetota > Acidimicrobiia > UBA2766 > UBA2766 > JAIBAC01. Next base: position 1,095 of record JAIBAC010000101.1, on the reverse strand, counting down.
GTGGAGGCCCTGCGGCACTGGCAGGCGCAGCTCGCCGCCGCGAGGTTCGTCGGCGTGCACTGGCCCGAGGAGCTCGGCGGACGCGGGCTCTCGTGGACCCACAACTTCCTCGTGCAGCTCGAGCTCGCCGCCGCACGCGCACCCGAGGTGCTGAACCGCATCGGGGTCAACCTCGTCGGGCCGACGCTGCTGGCGCACGGGACGCCGGCGCAGAAGCAGCGGTGGCTGCCGGCGATCCTGCCGGCGCGCGAGCTGTGGTGCCAGCTCTTCAGCGAGCCCGGGGCGGGCAGCGACCTGGCGTCGTTGACCACGCGGGCGCGGCGGTCAGCGACGGGTCGTGGATGGGTCGTCGACGGCCAGAAGGTGTGGTCGTCCTATGCCCAGTACGCCCGCTGGGGATACCTGCTCGCCCGCACGGACCCCGACGTACCGGCGCAGCGGGGTATCACGGCGATGGTCGTCGACATGGAGGCGGCAGGCGTCGAGGTGCGTCCGCTGCGGCAGATGACGGGCGAGTCGGAGTTCAACGAGGTGTTCCTGACGGGGGTGGCGGTCCCCGACGACGCCGTGATCGGTCCTCCGGGTCAGGGCTGGGCGATCGCCGCCACGACGCTCGCGCACGAGCGCGGCACGTCGCCGCGCCAGCTCGTCGTGCACACGATGCTCGTCGACGAGATGCTGCGGCGCGCACGCGCGGGCGGGGGAGTGGCGGATCCCGTGCTGCGCGGGCGGCTGGCGCAGGCGTACGCGGAGCTCACGATCTTCCGCCTGCACAACTACCGGACCCTCACCGACGTGGCCCGCCGCGGCGCCCCCGGGCCGGCTGCCTCGGTGGTGAAGCTGTTCTGGAGCGAGATGAGCCAGCGGATGCACGAGACGGCGCTCGCCCTCCTCGGTCCCACTGCCGTGACCGAGCCCGGCGATGCCGAGGCAGCCCGCATCGTCCGCAACTCCCTCTACTACCGTGCCGCCACGATCTTCGCCGGCACGTCGGAGATCCAGCGCAACGTCATCGGCGAACGCAGCCTCGGCCTACCCCGCGAACCACGCGTGTAGCGCTGTTGGAGCACGTGGCGGCCATATGTGGCCGCCACG
>JAIBAC010000100.1 GCA_019695375.1 Acidimicrobiia bacterium | reverse complement strand
GCACATCATCAGGCGGCGGCACATCCGGACCCGGCACCACCGGCCCCGGCACATCATCTGGCGGCGGCACGTCGGGGTCGGAGACCGTCACCGACCCGGGCCACTGCGGGGGCGGCAGCTTCGACGGCTTGGTGCTCGCGTCCTCGGTCGCCCCTGGCATCCGTGGACCGCGCCTCGCCTCGCGCCAGCCGGTCCCGGGATCGGGCGCGTCGAGAGGCACCTCGGTGGAGACGGTCGCGGTCGCGGCATCGGCTCCCGGAGCGGTCACCGCCAACGCGCTCTGCTGCGCACCGACGGTTGCGAGGCCGAGCACGATCGTCGCCGTCGCTCCCACGAGTGCGGCCGTCCGTCGCGGCGGGGAGACTCCGAGGCTCACCGAGTCGAACACGACGAGGTGGTCGACCGGTGACACCTCCAGCACCTCACGTGTGAGCGTTCCCGGGGTCCCGAGGGCGCGGCCTCCGGGCTGGCGTCCCATCAGCCCGCTCACCATGAGGCCGTATCCCCCGGTCGTCGCGGCAGCGAGCAAGGCCGTTGCGGGGTCGGCGTGGAGCCAGCCGAAGGACGCGCTCACACCGCTGCCGGATATGTACCGGCGCGCCTGTTCGAGCGCCTCGTTGCCGAGGGAGGCACCGCCGCGGACCGCTTCGACGTCGAACGCCGCATCTGCTGCGGTGCGGCTCTCGACCTCCCTGCGCTGCCCCGCGTCACGGCGGCGCTCCAGCAACGCGACCTGCAGCTCCGCCGATGTGTTCGCCGCCACCTGGGCTGCCACGAGCGCCGCGAAGCCGGATCCCGCGGCTCCGTCGGCAGCCACCAGCACCTTGCGATAAGGCCGCCCCACGAACTCCGGCACGGCACGCACCATGTGCAGAGCGAGATAGGGCGTCGACGCGCCCTGCAGGTAGGCGGCGGCGGCGACGATGCCCTGGCGCAGCATCCGTGCCGGACGCTGCCACAGGCCCGACACCATCACGTGACCGCAGTCTGCGTCTCGCGCCACGCGCAGTATCCCCTCGAGCGAGAGGTGGTCGACGCGCAGGACGTCGACGGCGTCGAACGCGTCGAGGCAGTCGGCGGGGAGCTCGCGCAGGTTGGACACCACCACGGCACGCGAGCTCACCTGGCGTGCACGCGTGAGGACCGCGCGGGCCCCGCGGCGATCGGCACCGACTACGACGACGGGTTCGTGCACTGGCACTCCACTTGGCGGACAGACATGACCGCAATCACATCGTCACGTCTGCAGCCGAAGTGAACTACGACGCCAGGTCGAGGCGGACGGCATGGACCTCGTACGCGAACGTGCCGGGGCGCACCCCACGGCACGTTCGCCCGCGCCCTGCCCAGCGCAGGTCACCCGTACCCACTCCCCTGAGCTCGCTCGCCAACCATCGCCCGCCGGAGCGGACGGCGGCGATCGCACGCACGTCGGTGGTGCGCGTCTCGGCCAGCGCGTCGGCGGCGATCATGTCACCCGAACCTGTGGCGACGCAGTCGAAGGTCCGGGTGACGCCCTCGATGTGCTGTTGCACCCCCGCCGTGCGGGCGCTGCCGACGACGATGCTCGCGCCCACACCGTCGACGACCCCGAGGCGGCACTCGCCGTAGTCGCAGTCCCGCGACACACCCCACGTGCGGGCGGGCTCGGGCCCGATCGGGCGTACCGCCGTCTCGGATGACGTGACGGTCGTCGACACCTGCCACGTGCCCTCGACCTGGGCATCGACGAGGCCTGGCTCGTCACCCACCCCTACATCGCCGGATCCCAGCGAGGCGGCGAGGTCGGCCGCGACGTTGGACGTCACCCACGCGTCCGCCGCGAGCTCAGACGACGTCACCGACGTGAGCCGGGCCGCCTCTCCACCTGGACCGAACGTGATGCTCTCGCCGGCGCGCACCTGGAACCTGTCCCAGCCCGATGTGGCGACGACCTCGCCCGAGACCACGCGCACCACGCATCCGGCCGGCCCGCAGGTCGCGTCCGCTGCCGCGTCGCCGGCCCGGAGCGTGATCCCGCCCGCTGACACGACTATGGGCACTCCGTCGGACGCCGCCGCGTTGCGGAACCAGAGGCGGCCCGACTCGACGGCCACACGCCGCGTCTGGGTCGCGGCGGGGTCGTCGTCGGTGCCGGCGTCGACCTTGACGCTCGTCCCGGGGCCGAGGCGCACCAGCGCCGCTCTGCCGAGGTGGAGGGATGCCCCTCCCGCGGAGTCGGTGCGAACGGCTGCGCTCTCACCGAGCGGTCCTGAGTCACCCGCGACCCCGTCCGCGGCGGTGTCCGCGGTGACGATCTCGGCCGTACCCGCCGTCACCTCGTAGTCGCCGACGGACGCGATGCCGGCATCGGTGGGTAGCAGGGCGACGGTGGCTCCGACGAGGGCCAGAAGCACCAGGACCGTGCACACGCGCCGGACACGCACCAGCGCGTCGGCCGCGTACTCTGTCCGTGCGACGAGGGTCCCCGGCGGGCACGCCATCAGGGGAAGCCTCGGGATCCGGATCTCCTCGGTTACGGCAGCCGCCACGCGGACCCCTGTGGTCACATCAGCGCTAAGAGTGACCGGATCGTATCGGTGACCTGAGCGACCACCGCGGATGGTCCCACGCCGTTCGCCCTAGATTTGCGGCGCCCGCGCGCCGAGCGGGCGGAAACGGGGGTGTGCGGCGATGTTCGACCTGAGTGCCAGGGTGGCGCTCGTGACCGGTGCAGGCCAAGGTGTCGGGGCCGAGATCGCAGCGGTGCTGGCGGGAGCGGGCTGCGCCGTCGCTGTCAACGACCTCCAACCCGAGCGTGCCGCGGCCACCGCCGATCAGCTCACCAGCGCGGGCGCCACCGCTGTGCCGCTGCCCTTCGACGTCGCGGACCCAGCTGCGGTGTCCACTGCAGTCGAAACGGCCGCAGCCGCCCTCGGTCCTGTCGACGTGCTGGTCAACAACGCCGGCATCCCTCCCGGCGCGCAGTGGCTCGTGCCCTTCCGCGACACCGATCCCGCCGATTGGGACGCATGGCTGCGTGTGAACCTCTACGGCGTCCTCAACTGCACCCACGCCACGATCGGGGGGATGTGCGACCGCGGCTGGGGCCGTGTCGTGACGATCGTGTCCGACGCGGCGCGCAGCGGCGAGGCGCTCATGGCCGTCTACTCCGCGGCGAAGGCCGGCGCCGCGGGGTTCATGCGATCCATCGCCAAGGAGGTCGGCCGCACAGGTGTCACCGCCAACTGCGTCGCGTTGGGGAACATGGGCCCGCCGACGGGAACACCGGAGACCGCCGAGGTGCGCGCGCAGTTCGAGGCGCTGGCGCGGCGGTATCCGGTGGGGCGCGTGGGCCGCGCCACGGATGTCGCACCGGCGGTGCTGTACTTGTGCTCGCCCGAGGCCGAGTGGGTGACCGGCCAGACCCTCGCAGTCAACGGCGGGTACATCACGTCCTGAAGGAGGACCCGTGTCCGACGACATCAACCTCGGCACAGAGCTGGTGCGCTACGACAAGGACCCCGCCACCCACGTGGCGCACGTGACCTTCTGCAGGCCGGAGCGGTCCAACGCCCTCACGCGGGAGATGTACGAGGCGATGGCCACTGCTCTCTCCGACGCCGAGGACGACGACGACGTCAAGGTCGTCGTCCTGCGCGGCGAGGGCGGAGTGTTCACCTCGGGCCAGGACATGGCCGTCGCCTACTCCTGGTACTCGGGTGACAAGCCGAGTGAGCCGGCAGGGAAGCCGAAGCGGCCCAGCCAGCGGCGCCGCCTCGCCTACGACCGGTGGGCGCAGAGCTTCTATCACGACCTCTACAAGCACAACAAGGTCCTCGTCGCTCAGGTCGAGGGCTACGCCCTCGGCGGTGGTCTCGAGTTTGCGCTGAGCTGCGACCTCGCCGTCTGCGGGCGCGGCACGAAGCTGGGGATGCCCGCGGCCCGCTTCCTCGGGCCCGTGCTCGGCAACCTCCACCTGTTCTTCTGGCGCCTCGGGCCCACCTTCGCCAAGGACCTCCTCCTCACCGGACGTGTGGCGGACGCCGGCGAGTTCGAGGATCGCCGGCTCTTCACGCGCTTTTGCGACGATGCCGACGTCGCAGACGAGACCGAAGCCCTCGCGGCCTCGGTCGCGCGCATGCCTGCCGACGGCATCGCGATCGCCAAGGAGTTCTTCCGTCTCGTGGAGGAGTCCCCCGGGATGGCCAACGCCGACGTGGTCGAGCACATCGCACACGCCTACGCCACGAACCTCAGCTTCGAGGCCGACGAGTTCAACTTCGTCAAGGTGCGGGCCAAGGTCGGCACGTCGCGGGCGTTCGAGCTGCGCGACGCGTACTTCGACCGCGGGGAGCCGCTGCCCGATGACCTCTGATCGCGTCCACGTGCTGCTCAAGTGAGCGGTGCCGGGGCCGATCGGAAGGTCAGTGGACCCAGCCCAGAGTCGAGGGGGGCGGCCGGCACGCGCGGTCGTCGCGTGGTGCCAGCGCGGCGCTGACGGCCTCACCCCCGACGAGGCACAGCTCGCGAAGCGGATCAACGTCTTCTTGCTGTGTGGGTTCGCCGCGGCCGCCGTCCAGGGGCTCTCGATGCTGCTGGCCGGGTTCTGGTGGTCGACCGCTCAGCTGGTGGCGTATGCGGGGCTGCTGGCCCTCGCACGCCGGCTCGTCCTCACCGAAGGCAAACTCCGCAGTGCGATCCACGTGGGCTGCGCCGCGACCCTGGCCCTCTTCTTCGCGAGCTCGTTCCTCGACGGCCAGGCGCTGTCGCCGACACTGTGGTTCTTCGGGATCGTGCCGCTCGTGGCGGTGCTCCTCCTCGGCACGCGCGCGGGGTTGCGTTGGGCGGGCGTCACGCTGGTGTGCCTGATCGTCGTCGTCGCCAGCCCGGCGGTGCTGACCGTGCCCCAGGAGGTGCACCAGCAGGGTGCCGGCCTCCTCTTCCAGCAGGTCATCCTCGTCTGCATCCTCATGGGCTGCGCGGTGGGGGCGCGCAGCCTCAGCGACCACCAGATCGAGCAGCTGCGCGAGCGCGAGGCAGAGGTCGAGGAGGCGTCCCGCCTCAAGAGCGAGTTCCTCGCGAACATGAGCCACGAGATCCGCACGCCGCTCAACGGCGTGCTCGGGATGATGGAGATCCTCACCGGCACCGAGCTCGACCGCGACCAGCGTGAGCTCGCCGAAACAGCGCATTCGTCGGCGCGTTCGCTCCTGCGCCTCCTCGACGACGTGCTCGACTTCTCCAAGATCGAGGCCGGCGGCCTCGACATCGAGACGGTGCCGTTCGATCTGCGCGGTCTCGTGGACGAGGTGACGAACCTCTTCTCACCGGCCGCCGCCAACAAGGGACTGCGCCTCAGCGCGGGTGTCGACACCTCCCTGCCCGCACGAGTCATGGGAGACCCCACGCGGCTGCGTCAGGTGCTCTGCAACCTCGTCGGCAACGCGGTGAAGTTCACCGAAGCGGGCGAGGTCTGCGTGACCGTGGATCCCGCTGGTGCGGGCCTGGTCCTGCTGGCCGTGCACGACACCGGGATCGGCATCCCCGCCGACGTGCACGACGTGCTCTTCGAGTCCTTCCGCCAGGCCGACGGGTCGACGACGCGCAGGTACGGCGGCAGCGGGCTCGGACTCACGATCAGCCGCCAGCTCGTGCGTTTGATGGGCGGCGAGCTCACGTTCATGAGCGAGGACGGCATCGGGTCGGTGTTCACGGTGACGATCCCGTTGCCTGCGGCTTGTCCGGAGCACGAACCGGCCGCGGTGGCGCCTGCGGCCGAGGTCGCCGCGACCCGCGAAGTCGTGGCGCTCCCGCGGGGACAGCGGGTGCTCGTGGTCGAGGACAACATGGTGAACCAGCGCATCACCGTCGGCCAGCTCGAGGCGCTCGGCTACGAGGTGCACGTGGCCGCGGACGGCCTCGAGGCGATCGGCGTCGCCGAAGAGCACCACTTCGACATCGTGCTGATGGATTGCCACATGCCGCGAATGGACGGGTTCGCGACGACACGTGCGCTGCGACGTGAACCGTGGGCGATCACGCTGCCGATCGTCGCTGTCACCGCGAGCGTGCTACCCGAGGACGTCGAGCGCTGCCACGAGGCCGGCATGAACGACGTCCTCACGAAGCCGTTCACCCGCGCCGAGCTCGAAGCGGTCGTGTCGAGATGGGCCGGCACGCGTGACGACGCCGGCGACGTCAGACCAGCATGACCTGGCCACCGTTGACACCGAACGCCTGCCCGGTGACGAAGGACGCCTCGTCGCTCAGGAGGAAGAGGCACGCGGCGACCATGTCGTCGACGGTGCCGAGACGCCTGATCGGCATCGTGGCGAGGATCTGGTCCAAGAACACGTCTGGCACCGTGCTGCGTGTCGCCTCGGTGTCGGTGGGTCCCGGGCAGATCGCGTTCACGCGGATCCCCTTGGGGCCGAGCTCGCGCGCGAGTGACTGCGTGATGCCGTGCAGGGCGAGCTTGGCGATGCCGTAGTACCCGCCGCCCATGTATGCAGCCGACGAAGACTGGTTCACGATCGCGCCGCCACCACGCTCGACCATCTGCCGGTGCAGTGCGCGGGTGACGAGCAGCGCCCCGTCCATGTTCACCGACATGAACCTGCGGTAGTAGTCGAGGTCGACGCTCAGGAGCGAGTGCATCTCCATCCCGCCGTAGATCGCGGCGTTGTTGACGAGGAGGTCGCATCCGCCGAAGCGGTCCGCGACGGCAGTTGCTAGCGCGAGGGTCGAGTCCTCGTCGCTGACGTCGGTCTGCACGAACAGCGACTCGGTGCCGGCGGCCGCGATCTCGCTGGCGACGCGCTCGCCGCTGTCGGTGTCGAGCTCGGCGATGACGACTTTCGCGCCCTCGGCGGCGAGGGCCTTCGCGTAGCCCTCGCCGATGCCGCGGCCGGCACCCGTCACGACCGCGACCTTCGAGCCGAATCGCGTCTGCTCACCCATCCGCTCACCCATCCTTGCTCTGCTTGCCGGACGCGGCCTCGGTGGCGTCGACCACCGCCGGCACCGGCCCCAGCGACACCACACGCGCCTCGATGCCAGGTGTGAGGCTCACCGCCGCGACCACGGCATCCGCGGCGTCGGCGGGCTGGATCACGGCGTGGTCGGGGATCACGCCGTGGCGTTTCCACGCCCGCATCAGCGGGCCGACCGCGGCCGGGTCCCAGTCCGTGCCGAACTCGGTGAGCGTCGGCCCGAGACGGGCCACGGTGACGCGCACCCCCGTGCCCGCGAGCTCGAGGCGCAATCCCGACGCCACGTACTCGACCGCGGCCTTCGTGGCGCCGTAGGTGAGCATCTGCGGGTACGGCTTCTCCACCGAGTCCGACGACACGAACACGACGTCTCCGTGACAGCGGTCTCGCATGCCCGGGATCGCCCGGCGCACCACGGTCAGAGACCCGTAGAGGTTGGTGTCGATCACGCGGCGCACGTCGGCGTCGGAGGCGTCGGCAAGGGCACCGGGCACGGCGACGCCGGCGTTCGCGATCACGCAGTCGACGGGTCCGGCCTTTTCTTCCACGACGGAGAAGAAGGCGTCGACGCCCGCAGGATCGGTGACGTCGAGTGCATGGGCCACGGCCGCGGCGCCGTCGGTGACGAGGGCTTCGAGACGATCCACGCGGCGCGCCCCGGCGGCGACCGTCCAGCCCGCCGCGGTGAAGGCGCGGCACAGGGCGGCACCGATCCCGCCCGACGCCCCGCAGACCGCGACGACGCTCACGCGTCGAACCCGAAGAGCGCACGCGCGTTGCCGCTGCACATCGCCCTGACCTCCGCCTCGGGGATGCCGGCGGTGAGCTCGCGCACGTACTCGCCGCTGTGAGGCCAGTTCGAGTCGGCGTGGGGGTAGTCGCACTCCCACATGATCTTGTCGACGCCGATCTTGTGGCGCTGCTCGAGGCCGACCTCGTCGTCGATGAAGCACACCCAGATGTTGCGGTCGAAGATCTCCCGCGGCGAGGGGTCCGACGGGATCTCGAGCCAGGCGCCGTGGCGGTCCGCAGTGCGCTCGAGGCGCTCGAGGAAGTACGGCACCCAGCCGATGCCACCTTCGCTCAGGGCCCACCTGAGGTCGGGGAACCTGCGGAAGATGGGGCTGAACACGAGGTCGGTCGCCGTGTAGAACGCGTTGGCAGGTGTGAGCAGCACCCCCACCTGCATCGGCGCGTCGGGGGAGGTGGTCGGCATGTTCGACGACGACCCGATGTGGGTGCAGACGACCGTCGACGTCTCCTCGCATGCTGCGAAGAACGGGTCCCAGTGCTCGGAGTGCAGCGACGGCAGGCCGAGCTTGGACGGCTCCTCGCTGAAGGCCACCGCACGTGAGCCGAGCGCAGCGGTGCGCTCGACCTCGGCTGCCATGAGGGCCGGGTCCCACAGCGGCGCGATCGTGAGCGGGATGAACCGCGCCGGCGCCGTGGCGCACCACTCCTCGATCATCCAGTCGTTGTAGGCCCGCACGCAGGCGAGCGCGAGGTCGCGGTCGTCGCTCTCGAGGAACGTCTGGCCGCAGAAACGGGCGAAGGACGGGAAGTTGAGGCTCGCCGTGACCCCGTCGACGTCCATGTCCTCGACGCGGGCCTTGGGGTCGTAGCACCCGGACCGCATCTGGTCGTAGCGGGTCGGCTCGTAGTTGTACTCCTCCTTGGGGCGCCCGGCGACGGCGTTGAGCCCGATCGTGGCGTACTTGCGGTCCTCGTACACCCAGAACTCGATGCCGCGCTCGGGCTTGCGCACGATCTTGGGGCCACGCTCGCGCATGGCCGCGGGCAGGCGCTCCTGCCACACGTGCGGTGGTTCGACCACGTGGTCGTCGACAGAGATCAGCTCCAGGTCCGCTACGTCCGGCACCGGCGTTCCCCCCATTGCAATGGCGTGTGGCGGCTGCGCGCCCGGCAACTCTAACCTGACGCCTCGTCAGATCTCGCCAACTCGGGTCAGTCCGGAGGCCGCCGTGGGACATCTCGAAGACAAGGTCGTCGCCGTCACCGGCGCGGGTCGCGGCATCGGTCGCGCCGTCGCCATGCTGTGCGCGGCGGAAGGGGCAAAGGTCGTCGTCAACGACTTCGGTGTCGCCGTCGACGGTTCGGAGCCGACGTCGGAGGTCGCCGACGGCGTCGTCGCCGAGATCACGGCGGCCGGTGGCGAGGCGGTCGCCAACGCCGCGAGCGTCGCGGAGATGGCCGGCGGCGCATCGATCGTGCAGCAGGCGGTCGACACGTGGGGGCGCATCGACGGGGTTGTGTGCACGGCGGGGATCCTGCGCGAGCGGATGCTGTTCAACATGAGCGAGGAGGAGTGGGATCCGGTGATCGCCACCCACCTCAAGGGGACGTTCACGGTCTTCCGTGCGGCGGCGGCGGTCATGCGGGAGCAGAAGTCGGGGTCGCTGGTGGCGTTCACGTCGGGCGCGTTCCAGGCGTCGGTGGCGCAGGCGAACTACTCGGCGGCCAAGGGCGGGATCGTGTCGCTCGTGCGCTCGGCCGCGGCCGGGATGCAGCGCTACGGCGTGCGGTCCAACGCCGTGGCCCCCGTCGCCAAGAGCCGGATGTCGGGCCAGGTGCCGGGCGGGCTGCAGATGGGCGAGCCCGAGGACGTCGCTCCCATGGTCGCGTACCTGATCTCGGACGCGGCATCTGACATCACCGGGCAGATCTACACGGTCAACGGCGGCACCGTGGCGGTTTGGAACCAGCCGCGTGAGGTGCGCCAGATGGTCAAGGTCGAGGGTGCCTGGACCGTCGACGAGCTCGCCGCACACCTCCCGTCCAAGGTCGGCCAGGAGGAGATGCCGATCCTCGACTACCTGCGCCGCCAGGCCGCCGCCGCCAAGAAGGCCAAGGAAGCCGAGGGCGGCGCCTCCGGTTCCTGACGCCGACCACGCGCGTTCTCGGCGCGCACACGGACGCCCAGCCCGGTCTCGGCGCGCTGACGGCATCACGGTGCCACGTGCGCGCCGAGACGTGCTCTTCCGTCTCTCTGCGCGCCGAGAGCGCGACGGATGCGCCGCAGGACGAGGTCCGGTTGACGGGTGATCTCCGCCCACGTGCACCGCACCTGGGTCCATCCCAGGAGCGCGAGATCGGCGTCGCGGCGGCCGTCGCGACAGGCCTGTCCGAAGCCTCCATGCTGCGCGCCGTCGGCCTCGACGCTCACCCTCGCGTCCGGGAAAGCGAAGTCGATCTCCCAGTGCCGTGGGGTGCCGGGGACGTAGACCACGTGGTGGTGGACCCAACCCGCCGTCGCGCTCGGCCCCAGGTGCCGGGCGAGCAGGATCTCCAGGCAGGAGTCCATCGCGTCGGCACCGGCCGGGCGCGTGCCGACCAGTTCGAGCACCTGCGCCGGCCCGCTGCGTCCCGGCCGCCGCAGCTCCGTGGCCCGCGCCGCCAGGGCCGCGATCGTGCACATGCCGGTCCGGACGGCCTCGTCGAGGCACAGGGCATGGAGGTTCGGCGCCAGCATCCGCGTCGTGTCCACCAGCGTCCGGACCACGGTCGTGACGGGGATTCCCGCCCGATCGGTGACGTCAGCCGCGACGAGATCGCGGCGGCGGTGCAGGTGCACGCGGTCCAGCTCAGGCGAGTTGGCGTGAGGGACGGCGAC
>JAIBAC010000099.1 GCA_019695375.1 Acidimicrobiia bacterium | reverse complement strand
GGGCTGGACCGCCGCGTCGGTGGTCGCCGGCTCGGCTTCAGACGGTACACGGCTCGGCGGCGCGCCGACCGCGACCGCACCGGTGTCGGTTCGTGCGGGGCGAGCCGCCCCGGTGTGCTCCGGCTTCGACGTCTTTGCGGTGGCGGCGCCGGGATCGGCGGTGTCGGTCGCGGATGCGCCGGCCGCTGCGGTGGCGGGTGCCGCCGCACCGGCATCAGCAACCTCCGTGGCCGGTGAGGCGGCGCGAGCTGCGCTGGTGCCGACCACGGCTGCGGCACCGATTCCCACCGCCGCCGCGCCGAGGCGCAGTGCGAGGCGCTTGAACTGGATCCTTGAAGCCATCCTGCCCCTGACGTCTCCCGGTCAGGCCGGCGTGCCGTCCCGTGAACGGGGAGAAGCTAGCGGCGGTTTCGAGCGATTCGGGCCATGGGCCGTGTCCGGACGGGAGTCGTCGTGACGGTCCTGGCGGGACGGTCAGAGGCGCTTGCGGCGGGTGAGCACGGTGCCGGCGGCGAGGAGCGCCGCGCCGAGGCCGAGCAGGCCTGCGGGGTCGGCGCCGGTGGCGGGGAGGCCGGCGACCGATGCCATCGCGGGGCTGCGAAGCGCCACGAGCACCGCTCCTGTGGTGTCGGGGTCGGGCGCGGGCGGTGCCGGCTCGGGTTCGGGCACGCTGACCTCGGCGACCGTCGTCGTGAAGCGGTGTGGGTTGTAGGTGGCGGCGCCGCCCCATTGGGAGTAGGCGACGACCGGCAGCGGCACCGACACGTCGTAGTCGGGGGAAAGCATGAACGTGAAGTTGACGGTTATGGATTCCCCTACGGCGATGCTGCCGCCGGGCGCGGAACAGGACACACCGGAGCCGTCCACGGCGGGGGTGCCCGGGGCGCCGAAGGCGCACGTCCAGCCGGCGGGGGCGTCGGTGGTGAAGGACTTCGACTCGAGGTCGGCGAGGATGGCGAGGACGAGGAGCGGGTCGGTGGCGGGGCCGCCGCCGCTGTTGACGAAGGTGGCGGTGATCGTCGCCGCTCGTCCGGGGTTGAGCACCGCTGGGAGCGCGATCGTGCTGGCCACGTCGGCGTCGGTGAGGCTCGCGAAGAACACCGGGATCGTGTACTCGTTGGACCCATCGACGGTCGCGGCCCTCCACTCGAGGTCGTGCAGGCCCGTGGAGCCGGGCCACGGCTCGCCGGGCCACGCCTGGAGTGTGGACACAAACGTGGTCCACGCCCCCACCGGTTGGGTCAACGTGAAGCAGCCGAGGACCGTCGGGCACGTCCAGTTCGGGTCCGTGGTGGTGATCGAGACCGGGTACGAGGCGAGCCCGGTGGAGGCGTAGACGTCGATGAAGGGTTGTGCCGGGGTGCCTGGGGGCACCTGTAGCGCGAGCCGGCACGTGAACGTCGCGCCGGGGGCCACCCACCTGGGGCAGTCGAGGACCCCCGTGGGCTCCATCGCGAAGGAGACGGTGGTGGTGCCGACGGCGACGGGCAGCGCCGTGGCGAGGTGCTCCCACGTGAGCACGAACGAGACGTCGAACTCCGCCGGCGGTGCAGGTGTGGTCGTCATCGTCGCCGCGAACCCCCACCCGAGCGCCGTGCCCTCGCTGCGCCGGCAGCCGCCGTCGGCGGTCGACGTCCAGCCGGGCGGGCAGACCAGGACCGGCGCGGGGCCGGCGACCGGGGCGCCGGACGTGTCGACGCGCACGACGCAGACCGGGTCGACGTAGCAGCCGATCTCGCTCGCGACGTCCGCGATCGCCGTGACCGTCCACGTGCCGGTGCCGGCGTCGTAGCTGCGCTCGCCGACCTGGGCGCGGATCTCGGGGCCACACGCTCCGGTGCACGCGAAGTCGGCATCGGCGGAGGCGGCCGCCGGTGCGGATGCCGGCTCGGCCGCTGCGGGAGCGGCGTCGGGGGCGGGTGGGTCAACGGCCGCAAGGGCGGTGGTGGACGCCGGTGGTGCGGTCTCGGCGACCGGAGGTGCGGCCTCGGGTTCGGGTTCGGCGTCGGCGCCGGCCACGGCGTGGCTGGGACCACCGGCCGGTGAGGTCTCTGCGTGACCGTCCGTGTCGGCAGCCGGCGCGGAGCCGGCCTTGGTGGGCGGCTCCGGTTTCGACTGCGTGGGAGCGGCCGGCCCGGTATCCGCGGTGGCCGCGGGTGCGACGACGGCGGTGGTCTCCGCGGCGGCGTCAGTGGCCGCCGGAGATGCAGCGCCCGCGGCGGCGGTGCCGATCGCGACCGCGGCGCCGGCACCCACCGCCGTCACGCCGAGGCGCAGTGCGAGGCGCTTGAACGAGGTCGTGGCTGCCATCTTGCTCTGTCCCGTCCCTCTCGACCCGGCGCGAGCCGGCGCGAACGGTGGTGAAGATAGCGACAGTTTCGAGCGATTCGGACCATGCGGCGATGTCGGGGCGGCAGGTCCCTCAGCGGTGGTCGAGCTTGAGGACGGCGAGCGCGTTCTCGCGCAGGAACCTGGGCCAGACGTCGTCGTCGAGCTCGAGGTTCGAGAGGTCTTCGAAGATGCGGTCGTAGCTGAGGCCCATGGGGAAGTAGCCGGCGTAGATGACCTTGTCGGCGCCGCGGGTGTTGGCGAAGTCGATGATGGCCCTGGGGTAGTGCTTGGGGGCCATCGCCGAGGTCGAGTAGTAGAGGTTGGGCCACTTGAGCAGGAGCTGCACGGCGAGGTCGACGTCGGGCATGCAGCCGTGGCGGGTGACGACTGTGAGCTCGGGGAACATGTAGCAGACGTTGTCGAGCAGCTCGACCTTCTGCGGCCACAGCGGCACTCGCGGCCCCGGCGTCCCCGCGCAGATGAAGACCGGCAGCCCGAGCTCGCAGCACTCGGCGTAGAGCGGCCAGTAGGCGCGGTCGTCGATCGCGACCTGCGGGTGCTCGCCGCACGCGAACGTCGAGCAGCCGACGATGCCGAGGTCCTCGTACGCGCGGCGCAGCTCGTGCACCCCGTCCATGCCGGAATGGGGACGCAGGTGGTACATCGGCCAGATGCGCTCGGGGTGGTCGCGGGAGGCCTGCACGGCCTCGGTGTGGTCGAGGCGCATTCCGAGCACGGCCGCCTCGATCCCGAAGCGGTCCATCTCCGAGACGAGCACGGCGCCGTAGTCGTCGCTGGGCTGGGGGTGGGGCACGTTGCGGAACATGTACTGGGCGGGGAACTCGAAGCTCTCCCGCGACTCGTGGTCACGGAGCAGCGGCTCGAGGAACTCGTAATGGCCGCTCGTCTCGACCGGCACCGGAAGCGCCGTCATCGTGTCGATCGCGGCGATCCCGCCGCAGTAGCCGTGGCGGCTCATGCGCCGTCGCCGAGGCCGAGGACCCGCAGCGCGTTCTCGCGCAGGAACTTGGGCCACACCTCGTCGCGGAACGCGACGCCGTCCATGTCGCCGAGGATGCGGTCGTAGCTGAGGCCCATGGGGAAGTAGCCGGCGTAGATGACCTTGTCGGCGCCGCGGGTGTTGGCGAAGTCGATGATGGCCCTGGGGTAGTGCTTGGGGGCCATCGCCGAGGTCGAGTAGTAGAGGTTGGGCCACTTGAGCAGGAGCTGCACGGCGAGGTCGACGTCGGGCATGCAGCCGTGGCGCGTGATCAGGGTGAGCTCGGGGAACCACCAGCACACCTCGTCGAGGAGCTCGACCTTCTGCGGGGCCAGCGGGATGCGGGGACCGGGCACCCCGGCGAGCACGAACATCGGGATCCCGAGCTCGCAGCACTTGGCGTAGAACGGATAGAGGCGCTTGTCGTTGATCGGCACCTGCGGGTTCTCGAGCGCCGGTGCCACCGCTGCCGCCACGATCCCGTACGTCTCGTACGCCTTCACGAGCGCGTAGACGCCCTTCATGGCGTCGTTGGGCTTGACGTTGAAGACGGCGTGGAGGCGGCCGGGGTGGTCGGCGAGCGCCTTGATCGCGTGCGGGCGGTCGTCGGCGACGCCGATCAGCGCGCGTTCGATGCCGACGCGGTCGAGCTCGTCGACGAGGACGGCGCCGTAGTCGTCGGACGCCTGCACGGCGGGGATGTTCTTGAACATGTACTGCGCCGGCATCTCGAACCCGGACCGGGACTCCTCGTCGCGGGTGAGCTCACGCACGTTCGCGTACTTGTCGAACTCCTGTTTCGGAATGGGCATGCCGACCATCGTGTCGACGATCCCGATCTCGCGCGGGTACCCCATCTCGCGCCTCTCCTCGACGGCTGGACCCCGAACAATAGAACGTGTTCCAATTTCACACCGGGTCCGGGCCCGGGCAGACTTCGGGGCGAAGCGGGGTGAAGGGGGGATCATGGGTCGGTTCCGGTGCGCGCTGGTGGGCGCGCTCACGTGCGCAGCCCTGGTCGTCGCGGCTGTCCCCGCACGCGGCGCCGACCCCGTGCCGGGGACGCTCGCCTGGGCCCAGCGCGAGCTGCAGGCCGTCGCAGACGGCTTCGGCCGCACCCGCGAGCAGAGCGCCGACCCCGCCTACCGATTCGCTGTCAGCGCCGAGATGAGGCGCCTCCAGGCGTTCTGGCGCGCCGAGGACGAGGCCGAGTTCCGCGGCCGGCCCCGCATCACGCTCACCCGCCTCGTGACGGGTCCCAACGTCGGTGACCCATGGCGCAACGAGACCACGTGGGGCGGCACGCACCAGCGCCTCTACTTCCTGAACGAGTGGGGCGCGAAGCTCACCGCAGACCTGTGGGGACCAGCGGACCTGTTCGACTCCGACGCCGAGCACCCTGGCGTGGTCATCACCGACGGCTCGATCCAGGGCAACTCGCGCATGTACTGGTGGGCCGCGCAGACGCTCGCGGACGCCGGCTACATCGTGATGAGCTACGACGTGCAGGGCCAGGGCGAGTCCGAGACCTTCGGCCACCACCCCGACGGCAGCGTGTGGTGCGGCCGCGTCGACCAGCCGGACGACACACCACCGCTGCTGGTCGAGCGCGGACCGTGCCCGGGAGTGCCGTTCCAGCAGTCGTCGGTGTTCATGGGCGGTGCCGTGGGCGCCCACAACTTCTTCCTCTCCACCCCCGACGCCCCGTGGGAGCACTTCCAGGACGGCACCGGCACGGCGGCGTACAACCCGTGGTGGGACCGTGTCGACCGCGGCCGTGTCGGCGCCGCCGGCCACAGCTTCGGTGCCGCCGCAGTCAGCTTCGCGCAGGGCAACCCCCAGCTCCTGCGCGAACCGATCCGCGCGATCGTGGCGTGGGACCGCCTCTCGGCATGCCAGGCCGCGGTGCGATCGGGCGAAGCGTGCCCCGCCGACGGCCTGGTGCCCGTGAACGCGCCGGCGCTCGACCTCGTGGCCGAGGACGTCCTCTTCCCGACGATCCGCACGCGTCCGCCCGACCCCGACTCCAAGCTCGGTGCGTTCGGCCACTGGCGTGACGCCGGGGTCGATGTGATGGCGCTCACGCTGCGGGCGAGCACGCACCTCGAGTTCACGTCCGTGCCCTTCCTGCCGGCATCCGCGCACGGCCAGGACATCGCGCGCCACTACACGCTCGCGTGGTTCGACCGGTACCTGCGTGACGATCCCAGCGCGGCCGCGCGCCTCTTCACCCGTGACCTGCACGTGGACCACTACACCCCGACCGGTGCGGTGGTGCCCCTCGAGCTCGCGCCCGCCGACTACCTGAGCTTCCGCTACCGCTCCGGCGTGGCGACCTCCGACATGTGCTCGCGCGACTGGGTCGCCGACACGGCGTGCTGACGCGGTGATCTTGTAACGTGCCGCCATGGACTCGATGGCCGTCTCCTCCGCCAAGACCGTCGAAGAGGTCTGCGACCTCCTCACCCATGCCGGTGACGCGGCGATGGCCACGCGGCCCGCGCTGAGCCAGCGCGTGCGGACGGCGTGGCAGACCATCCCCTACGGGCAGTTCGACGAGCGCACACGCGCGCTCGCGGCGCACCTGCGCGACGCCGGTGTCGACGCCGGTGACCGTGTGGCACTCCTGGGCGAGTCGTCGGCCGACTGGGCGGTGGCCTTCGTCGGCGTCCTCCGTGCGGGCGGGATCGTGGTCCCCCTCGACCCCAAGCTCGGGCCCGCCGAGCTCGCACCGATCGTCGCCGACGCCGCGCCCGTCCTGCTGCTCGCCGATGCCGACCTCGCGGGCGCTGCCGACGAGCTCGAGGCGGCGACGGAATCCGTGCGCGAGGTCCTCGTGCTCGGCCACGCACGTCCCGGCGAAGGTCACCGCAGCGCCGCCGACCTCTCCCACACGAGTCCCGCGGACGCCGTCGAGGCCGACCCGCGTGGGGTGGCCGAGACCGCGATGCTCGTCTACACGTCGGGCACCACCGGCACCCCCAAAGGGGTCATGCTCAGCCTCGCCGGCCTCCTCCACGATGCAGCAGAGGTCGCCGCGTCGGTGCGCGGATCGCACGAGGACGTCTACGTGTCGATCCTGCCCGTCAACCACACCTACGAGCTCACGTGCGGGATGCTCGCGCCGCTGCTCACCGGGGCCCACATCGCCTATGTCGGCTCGCTCTTCCCCGACGAGATCACCGCCGCGATCAAGCACTGGCGCGCTACGCGGGTGGTCGCGGTGCCGCTCTTCCTGAAGCTGTTCAAACGAGGGATCGAGCGCCGCATCGCCGAGGGCGAGGCCGTGCGGCGCGTTCTCTTCGGAGTCCTCTCACGCGTCGCCGACGTCGTGCCCGACATCGGCGTGCGCCATCGGCTCTTCGGCACGCTGCACCGCAACCTCGGCGGGCGGCTCACGCGCTTCTACGTCGGCGGTGCCCCCCTCGATCCCGACGTGGGCCGGTTCTTCGAGCGCGTCGGCGTCGGCGTGTACCAGGGCTACGGGCTCACCGAGACGAGTCCCGTGATCTCGGTTTGCACCCCGTGGGCGAACCGCCTCGGCTCCGTCGGCAGGGCGCTGCCCGGCGTCGAGATTCGCATCGACACCCCCGGCCCCGACGGCGACGGCGAGATCGTGGTGCGCGGCCCGATCGTGATGCAGGGCTACCACGGCCAGCCCGAGCTCACCGCCGAGGTGCTCGACTCCGACGGCTGGTTCCACACGGGGGACCTCGGGCACCTCGACGCCGACGGCTACCTGTGGGTGACCGGCCGCAGCAAGAACGTGATCGTCCTCGCCAACGGCAAGAACGTCCAACCCGAGGAGGTCGAGACGGCGCTCGAACGCTGCCCGCTCGTCGAGGAGGCGTGTGTCCTCGCGACCGCGGCGACCAAGGGCCTCTCCGCCGGTGGGGAGCAGGTGACTGCTGTGGTCGTGCCCACCGAGGCAGCCCTCGACGCCCACCCCGAGTCCGAAGAGCTCGCCGACGCGGTCGCGGCGGCGGCGCGCGAGGCGGTCAAGCACCTCGCGGCGTTCAAACGCCCGGTCCGCATCCTCGTGCGAACCGAGGAGTTCGACAAGACCCCGTCGCGCAAGGTCAAGCGCGAGGCGGTGCGCTCCTGGGTCGCAGCCCGCACCTGACCTGACCTGCGACGGAGCCCGCCGATTCTTCCCGCAACGGCGGGAACGGCCAACATGGAGCTGCTACCGGGCGACCACCCGCGCCCCTCGCCACCCCCCCGACGAGCGACCGGAGCGGACCTTGGCCCGTGCCCGCACACCCCACGCCATCGCCAGAGCCGACGACGAAAAGGTCAACTGGGTCACCTCGATCCCGTTCCTGGCACTGCACCTGCTGCCCTTCGCGGCGATCTGGACCGGTGTCAGCCTGCGAGCCGCGGTGCTGTTCGTGGTCCTCTACTTCGGGCGCGTGTTCTTCATCACCGCCGGGTACCACCGCTACTTCTCGCACCGCAGCTACCGCCTCGGGCGGCCGATGCAGTTCCTCATGGCCTTCGGCGGTACGACGGCGGCCCAGAAGGGCCCGCTGTGGTGGGCGGCGCACCACCGCGACCACCACCGCTACTCCGACACCGACGAGGACATCCACTCGCCGCTGAAGGGCTTCTGGTGGAGCCACGTCGGCTGGATTCTCTGCGACAAGTACAACGGCACCGACCTCGACCGCGTCAAGGACCTCGCCAAGTACCCCGAACTGCGCTTCCTGGAGCGCTTCGACTGGATCGGCCCGTGGACGGTCGGGATCGCCGCGTTCCTCATCGGGGGGTGGAGCGGGCTCTTCTTCGGCTTCTTCGGCTCCCAGGTGCTGCTCTGGCACGGCACCTTCGTGATCAACTCGCTGGCGCACGTGTTCGGGCGGCGGCGCTACGTGACCACCGACACGAGCCGCAACTCGTTCCTGCTCGCGTTCCTCACGATGGGCGAGGGCTGGCACAACAACCACCACTACTACCAGGTGTCCGCGCGGCAGGGCTTCTACTGGTGGGAGTGGGACCCGTCGTTCTACGTGCTCAAGGCGTTGAGCTGGGTCGGCCTCGTCAAGGACCTCAAGGTGCCGACCAAGAAGGTGCGTGAGGCGCAGCGCATCCGGGCAGGCAACTTCGACGTCGGGATGTTCGGGGCCTACACCGCGAAGGCGCGGGCGGCGCTCGCCGCGGCCGGCGACCACGCGGCCGACATCGCCGGCGCCCGGCGCCGCGCGCTCGAGCAGCTCGCCGCGTCGGCGCGCGAGACGGCTGACGGACTCGCCCGCCTCCTCGAGCCACCGACCCCCGCCACCGTGCCGGTCACCCAGCGGCGCAGGCGCCTCTGAGATTTCGGGTCGGCGCGACAAGGGACTTACGCGGCCCCTAGCGAATGTGTTAAGGTGCCCTAAGTCAGCCGAACAGGGTTCCTATGTTCGACCGCCGCCGCGGATCCAGGTCTCGCATCCTCGCCGTCGAGGAGACGAGCGCGGGGACTGTCCTCGAGGTCGGGGACCCCGTCGACGAGCAGCCGTCGCGGCGCGTGCGGACCGGCTCCCACCCGGACCGAGAGACGGCGCGCTGCCTGCTGGGATGCAACCGCAGGGCCGACTGGGTCGTCGTCGACCCAGGCGGATCCGCCGTCCTCGGACTGTGCACGTTCCGCACCCCACGGCGCGTTCGCATCCCGCTCGCCGTCGCCCTCGGCCTCGCCGAAGCCGGCGTGCCGGCGTACCTGTCGGGAGCACCGGCATGATCGTCTGCCACTGCAACGCCGTCAGCGAGCAGACCATCGTCGACGAGATCGTCGCCGGTGCCGACTCCGTCGCCGAGGTCGGGGCACGTTGCGCCGCCGGTACCACGTGCGGCGGATGCATCCCGCGCATCGAGGCGCTGCTGGCGCTCGCCGACGAGGTCGTCGCCTGAGCCGACCGGCTACATTGCCCGTAGTCGCCGGTCACGGGATCGTCAGGAGGACGTGGTGCAGGGCAATCCGCGGGTCGTCGAGCTGTTGAACGAGGTCCTCACCGCCGAGCTCACGGCCATCAACCAGTACTTCCTCCACGCGCGCCTCTGTTCGAACTGGGGGTACGACTCGCTCGCGTCGAAGATCCGCAGCGAGTCGATCGAGGAGATGGGCCACGCCGAGTCGATCATCGACCGCATCCTCTACTTCGACGGCCACCCGAACCTGCAGCGCCTCGGCACCGTCGGTGCGGGCGAGACCGTCCCCGAGCAGTTCCACCTCGATCTCGAGCTCGAAAAGGTCGCGATCGAGCGCCTCAACGAGGGCATCGCCCTCTGCCTCGAGGTCGGCGACAACGGGACCCGCGAGCTGCTCGACGGCATCCTCACGAGCGAGGAGGACCACGCCGACTGGCTCGAGACCCAGCTCGGCCTGATCGACAAGCTCGGCGAGACCGCGTACCTCGCCGAGCAGATGTGACCCGCCGCGGCGTCCTCCGTCGAACCGCCCTAGACGATCCGGTAGGTCTGCACTGCATGCGCGACGACCTTGGAGTCGGTGTCGGTGGCATCGATCTCCGTGAAGATGAGCTCACGGCCGCGCTTGACCGTGCGCGCGTGGCATAGCAGGTCGGAGTTCTTGGCCGTCCCCACGAACTGCACCGACATCGACACCGTAGACGCGCGCACGCCCTTGTCGAAGTCGTGGTTGGACCACGCAGCGAGCGCCCCGGTCGTGTCGATCACCGAGGCGACGACACCGCCGTGGTAGACCGACCCGTCGTTGGTCAGCTCAGGGCGGAACGGGAGCCGCATCGTCACGTCGTCGGGCGCGAAGGTCTCGACGACGAGGCCGAGCAGCGCGATGAACGGCGTCTTCGGCATCAGGTCGGCGACGCCGCGGCGACGCTGCTCCTGCTGTTCGTCCGTGAGTGCCATGGGTCCCCCGTCCCCGCTTCGGTGGTGGCGGCCGAGGATATCCGCGCCGGTTGCCGGCGGGCGGCACCGCGGCGCTGCCTCGCAACAGCCGCGTTCCTCGCCGTGGGTGCCGTGATCGCGGTTCTCGTCGCTGCCGCCCCGGCATCCGCTCACGCCGTGCTGATCGGCACCGAGCCTGCGGACGGCTCCGTCGTCGCGACCGCCCCGAGCCGGGTGCGCATGGACTTCAGCGAGGACGTGAGCGCGTCCGGCAACGGTGTCCGCGTCTTGGACCCCGCCGGCGGAGCCGTGAGCGGGGTCAGCGTGCGCAGCGACGGCGACGCACTGGTGGCGGACCTGCCCCGACTCGACCGTGAGGGCACCTACACGGTGGTCTGGAACGCGATCTCCGCCGTCGGCCACCCGGTCGCGGGCGCGTGGGTGTTCAGCGTCGGGCACGCCTCCGCGTCGGGTGCTGCGACGGCGTCCACGCCGGCAGC
>JAIBAC010000098.1 GCA_019695375.1 Acidimicrobiia bacterium | reverse complement strand
CCCGAGAGCGACGAGGCCGAGCAGGACGAAGGCGGCCGCGAAGATGGCCACTCGGGATACGGCTGTCGCGTCGCCTGCGAGGGCGGCGCCGGCGAGCAGTGCCGCGGCCAGTCCGAGACGAACCAGACCGGACAGGCGCATGAACGCTCCCTGGCCGATCCGGAACGCTGCACGCTGGTTGTCGACGAGCTCGCGGGTGCGATTGTTCACGTCGGCCATATCGGCCGGATCGGGCCGGCCTTTGACCGATTCCCCCCGCACCCGCCGCAGCAGGCGGAGCCCCGGCCATCCACGCCCGGTTGCTTTCGACGTCGGGGCGACGCGACGTCGTCAGTTCACCAGGAGCGGGACGACGGCGCCGACGCCGAGGGCGACGACGAGCGCGATCACGACGACCATCACCAGGATGCGCTGGCGCCGCAGCTGTTTGCGCGGCTTGTACTCGTCACCGCCGGGGCGAGCCGTGCGGGGCTTGCGAGCCCGCTTCTTCTTCTTGGCCACATCGGGAGTCTATGGCCTTCAGCCATCTCTCAGCGACGCCGAGCACCCTTTGCGAACGGCCGAAGCAGCGTGCACGCAGTGCAGGATCCGACCGTGAACGCCACGAAACTCCCGTTGTGGCGGTCCGCTGGCGCCCTGCCACGCAACGTGGCAGAGTACTGCCGCTCGGAGATGCAGCGGTGGGCCATCTGCCGGGCCAGGGATTGAGCCGCGAGGCACCGAGTTCTGGGATGAGGGTGGAGTCCGTATCAACGTGACCGAGGTGTGCAGGAACCGAAGGGCGCGTGCAGCTGTCGCTGCTGCCGCCGCCGCGTTCGCGGTGGTGTGCTCCGCCTCGGTGGGAACGGGTGCCTGGGCTGCCGAGACCGACCCCACGGCTCCGACCTCGACGACGACCACGACCACGACCAAGCCGCCGGCCACGGCGCCGCCGACCACCGCGCCGACCACCCCGACGACGCCGCCCACCACGGCTCCGGCACCTCAGGCTCCGGGCGCGCCCGTCCCCACCGTTCCGCCGAGCCCGATCGCGCAGGTTCAGATCGAACAGCAGCAGCAGCTGGCGACCCTGCAGAAGCAGGCAGACGACCTCGCGACGTCGGTCGTGCGCGCCCGCGCCGACCTCGGTGAGATCGATGTCGCGGTCGAGGACATCCAGAACCGCATCGGCGACGTCCTCAAGAAGATCGAGGAACGCCGCGCGGTCCTCGCCAAGCGCGCGGTGGCGGCCTACAAGGGCGACTACGGCTACGTGTCCGTACTCCTCGATGCGCAGAGCCCGAGCGAGTTCCTCAACCGGGTGAAGTTCCTCGAGCGCACGAGCGACAAGGACCAGGACACGATCCAGCGCCTCCTCGACGAGAAGGCCGACCTCGATCAGCAGGAGCAGGACATGTCGCGGCTGCAGGTGCAGCAGCGGGAGAAGGTCGCCGAGCTCCAGGCCCAGCAGAAGGACCTCGGCGGCAAGCTCGGCCAGATGGCCGACGTGCTCAGCCAGCTGCCCCAGCAGCAGGCGATCATCGTCAACGGGTTCGTGTTCCCGACCTCGGCACCGTTCACGTTCTCCAACGACTACGGCAACTACAGGGTGGGCCCGCCGGTGCACGGACACCAGGGGAACGACATCTTCTGCGTCTGGGGTTCACCGCTGCGGGCGGTCGAGGACGGCACGATCACCAAGCTGGGCCGCAACGGCCTCGGCGGCGAGCGCATCTGGCTGAGCGCCGACCGCGCCAACCCCGACGGCACGCACTACGCCTACTACTACGCCCACCTGTCGGGGTACTACCCCGGCCTCACGGTCGGATCCCACGTCAAGGCCGGTGACTTCGTCGGCTTCTGCGGCAACACCGGCAACGCCGCCACGACACCGCCGCACACGCACTTCGAGATCCACCCCCGCGGAGCCGACGGCCCGTCGACGAACCCGTACCCGACCCTGCGGGCGACCCAGCTCGCCATGGAGCAGGCCCAGCAGCAGCTCGCCTCGATGGGCACCGCGGCGTCGGCGCCCGTGCAGGTCGACGGGGCCGGCAACCCGATCGGGATCAAGGCGCAGCCGGGGACGCCGGTCTCGACTCCGGCGACGGTGACCACTCCTTCTGGCGGGACGCGCGCCGGCGACAAGCCGCCGGTCGTGGCACCGCCGAAGCGCAACGCCTACTGACCCCCGAGCTGCTCGCCGGCAAACGCGGGCGAAACGACCCGCCACCGCTGCAGACGGCCCGCGTTTGCAGTGTCCGGCGCATCGAGGCCAATCGACTCGGGGCGTCCGGCACGGGCCGGGTACTCTGAGCGCACTTGCCACCCCGTGCCCGGTTCCCACGTGTGCCTGAGTCTGTGGGGGAATGCCTGTGGGCATCGTCGTCCAGAAGTACGGCGGCACATCGGTCGCCGATCCCGAACGCATCCGCGCCGTCGCGGAGCGGATCGTCGCGGCGAAAGAGGCCGGCAACGACGTCGTCGTCGTGGTGTCGGCGATGGGTGCGACCACCGATGAGCTCGTCGACCTCGCGCACCAGGTCTGCGCGCGACCGGCCCCCCGCGAGATGGACATGCTCCTCACGGCGGGTGAGCGCATATCGATAGCGCTGCTGTGCATGGCCTTGATCGACCGCGGGCAGGAGGCCGTGAGCCTCACCGGAAGCCAGGCCGGGATCATCACCGACACCACCCATGGCAAGGCCCGTATCGTCGACGTGCGTCCGTTCCGGATCCACGAGGAGGTCGTCGCGGGCAGAGTGGTGGTGGTGGCGGGATTCCAGGGTGTCTCGACCGACAAGGACATAACGACACTCGGTCGTGGCGGCTCCGACACCTCGGCAGTCGCGGTCGCCGCCGCGGTCGGCGCCGAAGTGTGCGAGATCTACACCGACGTCGACGGCGTGTACACCGCCGACCCCCGTCTCGTGCCCGACGCGCGCAAGCTCGCCGAGGTCACCTACGAGGAGATGCTCGAGCTCGCCGGCTCGGGCGCGCGCGTGCTGCAGGTCCGCTCGGTGGAGTTCGCCCGCAACCACGGGGTGACCGTCCACGTGAGATCGAGCTTCAATTCCGGGCCCGGCACCCGGGTCGTCGAGGAGGACAAGGCCATGGAGAACGCGATCATCTCGGGACTCGCTCACGACACGTCGGAGGCGAAGATCACGGTGCACGGCGTGCCCGACCGGCCCGGCATCGCGGCACGGATCTTCCAGGAGCTCGCCGACAACGCCGTCAACGTCGACATGATCGTGCAGAACACCTCGAGCGACGGTCGGACCGACGTGTCGTTCACCCTCCCCACGGACGACCTCGTGACGGGCAAGGCCGTGATCGAGGCGGTGTGTGCGGAGATCGGGGCGGCGGGATTCGACGTCGAGGACGACATCGCCAAGATCAGCCTCGTAGGTGCGGGCATGAAGACCAACCCCGGGGTCGCGGCGGCGATGTTCACCGTCCTCGCCGACAACGGGGTGAACATCGAGATGATCTCCACGTCGACGATCCGGATCAGTTGCGTGATCAAGGCGGCTGATCTCGAGATCGCCTTGCGGGCAGTCCACGCCCGCTTCGGTCTCGACGGCTCCGACGCGGAGGTCGTGTTCGGATGAGCGGTTTCGTCACCCCCGGGCTCGAGGTCGCTGTCGTCGGTGCCACCGGCCTCGTGGGGACGGAGATGCTCGCGATCCTGGCCGAGCGCCGCTTCCCCGTGCATTCCCTGCGCCTGTTCGCGTCGCCGCGTTCGGAGGGGCGGGTCCTGACGTGGGGTGGTGCCGATCTCACAGTCGAGGTGCTGAGACCCGGGTGCTTCGACGGCGTCGACCTCGTGCTGATGGAGGTCGAGTCCGACATCTCGCGCGAGTGGGCACCCGTCGCTGCCCGTGCCGGAGCCGTCGTCGTCGACAACTCGTCGGCATGGCGGATGGACGACACGGTTCCGCTCGTCGTGAGCGAGGTGAACCCGCACGCGCTCGACGATCACGCCGGGATCGTCGCCAACCCGAACTGCACCACGATGGTGCTGATGCCGGCGCTCAAGCCACTCGACGCGGCGTTCGGTCTCGAGCGTCTCGTGGTGTCGTCGTATCAGGCCGTGTCCGGCAGCGGCGTTGCCGGAATCCGCGCTCTCGCAGAGGAGGAAGCGAAGTTCGGCGACGACCTCGACGCACTGCGACGCAGCGGGAGTGCCGGCATCGGCGCGGCTCAGGACGTGTACCCGCGTCCGATCGCACACAACGCGATCCCTCAGTGCGACGCGTTCGTCGATGACGGCACCGACGAGACCAAGGAGGAGCGCAAGCTGGTCGCCGAGAGCCGCAAGATCCTGGAGTTGCCCGACCTCCGGGTGGCGGCGACGTGCGTGCGCGTACCGGTCGTGAGCGGCCACTCGATGACCGTCAACGCCGAGTTCCGTGAGCCGGTGACCGCCGCTGCGGCCGCCGAGGTGCTGGCGGCTGCGCCGGGTGTGGTGCTTGCGGAGACGCGCGAGTCGTATGCGACGGCGTTCGAGGTCGCAGGCCGCGACGGCAGCTTCGTGAGCCGGCTGCGCGACGACGAGTCGAGTCCGAACACCGTCGACTTCTTCGTCGTCGGCGACAACCTCCGCAAGGGTGCGGCGCTGAACTGCGTCCAGCTCGCCGAGGTGCTCGTCGAGCGCGGCAAGCTCACGCTCCACTGATCGCCCGCGCCGGGCATGCCTGGTCCTGGTTCCGGCGTAGCGCTGCTGCCGGTGTCGCGCGAGTGACGGCGGCGCCCCGGCGTCGTAGCTTTGGGCTGCCAACACGGAGGGCGACATGGGCAGATCCGTCCACCGACTCGGCTGCGGGCTCGCAGCGCTGTTCCTGGGGGCAGGCCTCGCCGCCGCACCTGTATCGGCGGCTCCGTATCCGAACCCGCCTGGTCCACCGATCAGACCGAGCGGGGGTCCGGCCCGACCTGCCCAGGGTGTCGCGGCGCAGTCGGGCGCGGGCGCCGCGGCGCAGCCGGTGGCGGGAGCCGGGCAGCAGGAGGGCTCGAGCCTGCCCTTCACCGGTGAGGACGTGATCGAGATGCTCGCGCTCGGCGCGGCGGCGGCAGCAGCCGGTGCCGGCGCTGTCGCCCTGTCGCGCTCGCGCCGGCGCCGCGAACCCGACGAGAACGTCGCCTGAGGCCGTTGGAGCACGGGGCGGCCACATGTGGCCGCCCCGTGCTCCAACACCTCGTGGTCGGGACGGCGGGATTTGAACCCGCGACCTCAGCGTCCCGAACGCTGCGCGCTAACCAAGCTGCGCCACGTCCCGATTCCGACGCGCCAGTGTAGCGACGCAGGCGATCGGCGCCGCAGGGCGCTTCAGGTCTCGGCGGCGGCCGCCGTCGCGGCCTCGGCGTCGGCCGCCGCGGTCTCGTCCGCCACCTCGTGAGCTGCCTCCATCAGGACGGCACCGCGCGCACTCTCACCGGCGAGCTCGGCGGCGAGGGAATCCTCGTCCCACTGCGCGCCCGGCCGTGACAGCACCTCGAAGGTCCAGCGCAAGGCTGCGGGATCGAGGGGCTTGACGAGCCACGCGTCGGCATCCGCGCGGCGTGCCAGGAACGTGTCCGCGCGCCTGTCGAGGAGAGCGATGATGTTCGTGCTGCCGATGCTGCCCGCCGCCTCCTCGGACCGCACCACCTTGCAGATCGCCATGAGCCCCATCGAGCCCACCTGGCTGTCGACCACGACGACGTCCGGTTCGAGCTCGGGAAGGAGGTCCTCGACGGCATATGGATCATCGGTCGTGTCGACCTCGACGCCGCTGCGTTCGAGCGCACCGACGACCTTGTCGCGCACCCAGGGCGCACCGGTGACGACGAGGACCTTGGCCATTTCGGAGATGCCTCCACTGGGCTCGCGAAGTACCGACGGCTTGCGTTCAGGTCGGTTCCTGTGGGAACAGATTGTCCTCCAGCAGCCGCAACGTGGCGAAATCGTGGACGTCGTCGCCGAGGAAGGGCACGCGCGCGAGGGGGGCGTCACCTATCAGCTTGCGCAGCCTCTCGAGCTGGGCCTCCTCGCGGAACGCGACCTCCTGGAACGATGCCAGGTTGGCGTAGAGGTCCGAGAGGCGTGCGACGGCCGTGGCGCCGTCGCCGGTGTCATCGCTGTCGCGGGCCAGACCCTCGGCCCGGAGGCGCGTCGCCTCAGCGAGCGAGGTGTGGAAGCGCGGGTGCAGCCGGTTCACGACTGCGGCGGCGACCGGCAGCGACATCGCCGCGAGCTCCTCCGCGAAGTACTCGGCCTCCTCGATCGCGTCACGGCGTGGGGACGCGACGAGCACGAAGGCGGTCTGCTCCGAGGAGAGCAGCTCGCGAACGCGCGATGCGCGCTCGTGAAAGCCCTCGTACATCC
This sequence comes from Acidimicrobiia bacterium, assembly GCA_019695375.1. Taxonomy (GTDB): domain Bacteria; phylum Actinomycetota; class Acidimicrobiia; order UBA2766; family UBA2766; genus JAIBAC01. Next base: position 4,429 of record JAIBAC010000098.1, on the reverse strand, counting down.
CTTCGAAGGCGGCGAAGAACTCGACGACGTCCTCGAGCACCTCGCTGCCGAGCACCCGCGAGACCGTCCGCAGGAAGAGCCGCGCAGCTCGGTTGATCACGCGCATGCCGCCGCGGGCAGGCGCCGTGAGGACCCTGAACGCGCGACCTTCGAGGAACCGCGTCAGGCGGTTCGGCGCGTCCAGGAACTCGAGCGCGTTGCGCGAAGGCGGGGTGTCGACGACGACGAGGTCGTACTCGCCTTCCTCGTGCAGCTCGTACAGCTTCTCCATCGCCATGTACTCCTGGGTGCCCGAGAGCGCCGAGGAGATGTTGCTGTAGAAGCGGTTGTCGATGATGCGCTCGGCCTGTTCGGGACCGGCCGAGTACTTCTGCACGAGGTTGTCGAACGTCGACTTGGCATCGAGCATCACCGCCGCCAGCGATCCTCCCGGAGCCCGTTCGCCGTCGGGGTCCCACAGGTGAGGGTCGATCAGCCGCGGTAGATCGCCGAGCTCGGTCACGCCGAGTGCCTGTGCCAGGCGGCGTGCAGGATCGATCGTGACGACCACGGCCGACAGTCCCATCCGGGCGGCGTGCATGGTGGCGACCGCAGCCGTGGTGGTCTTGCCGACGCCGCCGGAGCCGCAGAAGACGAGCGTGTTGCTGCGCCGCACCAGCGCCGTGAGGGCCTCTCCGGTGTCGTACGCGGACGCCAGGTCGGACGCGGCGCCATCGGCCGCGGTGTGGCCGCTGCTCACGCCGCTCCCTCCAACGTGGCCGCCTGGGATGCGCACTCCGCCGCGAGGACGTCGAGCTCCTCGCGGCCGAGGGCGGCGGTGAACAGGAACGGCAGCACGATGAACGGCAGTGCGAGGAGGTCTTCGAGGCGTCCGAGCTGGTGGAGCTGCAGTTCGTGGCGCATCGCGCGGAAGTTGGCGGCCTCGACGAGCGACTCCGCCTCGACCTCGGGCACGACGATGCCGGCGGACGCGGCGTCGCGGGTGACGTCCTCCACGGTCACCGACGGACCTCCCGGATACCACCCGTTGACCACGACCGCCGCGATCTGGATGCCCATGTCCACGAGCGCGTCAGCGGTCTCGGACGTCTCGTTGACGGGAGTCTCCTCCGGCAGCGTGACGAGGACGACCTTGCACCGGGCGGGATCGGTCAGCAGCTCGTTCACCTCTCGTGCCTGGGTCAGGACCGGGCCGACGCGCACCGCCTCGAGCAGGCCCTGGGCCGACCCGAGGAACGTGAGCGTGTGTCCGGCCGCCGGTGCGTCGACGATTATCAGGTCGTAGGCGCCCGATCGCTCGATCTGCTTGACCTTGCCGAGCACGAGGATGTCCTTGATCCCCGGTGCCGCACTTGCCACGACGTCGATGAGGTTCATCGACTGGAGGCGCTTTGACAGCCACGTCAGGTTGTGGTCGGCGAGGAACTCGAGGAGCGCCTCGTCAGGGGTGACCACGCGACCGTCGACGCCCGGCGCGAGCGTGGTCGTCTCGTAGCCGAGCGGGCTGGCACCGAAGAGCGCGGATAGGCCACCCTTGCCTTCGACGTCGACCAACAGGACGCGTCGGCCCGCTGCGGCACATCCCAAGGCGAGCGCAGCGGAGACGGTCGTCTTGCCGACCCCCCCCTTCCCGCTCACGATGCAGACCCGGCTGTCCAGCAATGAAGGCAGGTCCATGACTTCGCGCAGCATACCGCCCGAGCCCTCTCGGCCCCGGTGGCGGCGCACACGACTGAGCGCGGTCGCGGTCGCGGCGGCAGTGGTCGCCCTCGGTGCCGTCATCGGTGCGGTGAGCCCCGCGGCAGCCGAGGACCTTCCCACGCAGGCACCCGAGCTGCACGGGCGTTTCTACGTCGTCGAGGTCGACGGACCCATCGATTCGATCGTCGCCCGCGAGATCAGCGATGCCGTCAAGCGTGCGTCCGATCCTGCGAACGAGACCGTCGGGATCATGCTCAGGTTCAAGAAGGTGCCAGGTGCGCTCGGCGTCGACAGCGTCGCGCTCGCCGAGGAGGTTCGTGACTCGAGCGTCCCCGTCGTCGGGTTCGTGGGCCCGGCCGGGTCCTCGGAGGTCGCGGGAGGAGGGGTCCTGTTGCTCGCCGCCGCGGACATCGTGGTCGTCGCACCTGACACGAGCATCGGCCCCCTCAACCCCGTCGACCTCAAGACCGGCCAGACCTTCGACGCTGACGAGGCGGCTTCGGTGCTGGCGCGCCTGCGCCCCCAGGGTGCACTCGAGGCGTGGCCCACCCTCGTCGACCAGGAGGTGACCGCCGGCGCCGAAGGCGTAGACGGCGTGTCCGACCTCGCCGCACCCACCGTCGGAGAAGCCCTCGTCGGTGTCGACGACCGCACCGTCGTGATCGCCGGTGGGCGCGTGGTCAAGAACGACCTCTTCGAGCTGATCCGGCCCGAGGGCGCCGAACAGATCCAGCAGGCACCAAAGGTCCTGGTGCTGTTCACGAACCTGGGGTACTTCGAGGGCTTCCTGCACAAGATGCACACGCCCACGTACGCGTACGTGATGCTCGCGATCGGCCTCCTCGCGATCGCGTTCGAGTTCTACGCGGCGTCGATCGGGATCGCGGGCGTCCTCGGTGGGCTGTGCCTCGCCATCGGCTTCGTAGCCGCCGGTGCGCTACCCGTGAACTGGTGGGCGGTCGCGCTGTTGATCGTCGGCACCATCCTGCTCTGCATCGACGTCCAGCAGGGAACCCTCGGTGGGTTCACGGTCCTGGGTGCCGCGGCGCTCCTCGCAGGATCGGTGTGGTTCACCCACGGCGGCTTCGACGTGCACTGGTGGGCGATCCTGCTGGTCGTCGGTGGGACCCTCGCGTTCTACGCGGTGGCGATGACTACGGTCGTGCGGACGCGTTTCGCGACGCCGACGATCGGACGCGACCACCTGCTCGACGCCACGGGTCGGGCCGTGACCGAGCTCGCACCGGACGGCACCGTCGAGATCGACGGCGCGGTGTGGAAAGCGCGGGCCCATCGAGGCCGGATCGCCGCGGGAGCCGGCGTCGCGGTCGGCGCGATCGAGGGCATCGTGCTCGAGGTCGACCCCGACGACTCCCCTCGGGCACCCGGAGGCGGCTCCGGCGAGGATGCCGCCTCCCCCTCCGAGTGACGGATCATTGCGCGGTGACGCACATGTCACCACTGTGAGCGACCATCCACAGGATCACGCGCGCGGTGGGCGCGCCCGTACTCGTTGACCTGCGCAAACGCCCCTTCGCGCACCATATTTCCCCTTGTGGACAACCTCGATGCCACGTATCGTGAGATTCCTATGAAGCGGGGATACCGACAGATCGAGTACACCAGCGACGACCCGTGGCAGCTGCGCGCAGCATGCCGCGGGCCTCAGGCGTACCTGTTCTTCCCGCCGAATCACCCCGAGCGCAAGGAGGATCGGGAGTCCCGGGAATCACGGGCGAAGGCCATCTGTGCCGTCTGTCCCGTGCTCGACGACTGCTACGGCTTCGCGATCGACACTCGTGAGGCTCACGGCATCTGGGGGGGGACCACCGAGGCCGAGCGCAGGGTGCTCTTGGCGGAGGTCGTTTGACTGGCAGGATGAATACTCGGAGATGATGTGGGCGGGTGTCCCTCGGGGGGAACGAGGGGCCGCCACCGAGAACGACCAGACGGAGCGGGGCGGCGAGACCGCCCCGCTCCGTCGCGTTCGGCCTCGACGGGCCCGCCCGGGACGTGTCGGGCGCCGCTCTGCACCCTCGGGCTGGTTCTCTCGATAGCCTGCGGAGCGTGTTGCCACTCCTCATCCTGGCTCTTGTCGCGACGCCACTCGTCGAGATCGCAGTGATCAGCCAGATGCTCGTCTGGGCGCCGTGGCCGCTCGTGGCCGCGCTCGTGGTGATGGGGACCGTGACCGGTCTCGTCGTGCTGCGCCAGGACGGCCTCGCGCACCTCCAGCGCTGGCGCAGCGCGCATCGCCGCGCGGCGGCCGCTGATCCGGCGACGATCACGGAGGGGCTTCGTGACGTGGCAGGCGTGCTCCTCGCGGTCCCCGGCGTCGTGACGACCGTGGTCGGCCTTGTCCTGCTCGCGCATCCCGTGCGCAGCCTCGTCGCCGGCGCGGTGGTGGCGGGCGATCGCAGGCGACGCAGCAGGCGGCTGCCTCCCATCGAGATCGACACCATGCCGGCCCTGCCGCCTGCCCCGCCACCGCAAGCGCTCGAGCCGATGCCGGGCGAGGACGTCGAGGGCGGTGCGTGGGAGGCGCTCGCCTTCGCCGGCGCGCCGGCCGGCACCGGCGACATCGCCGGTCAGACGGCCGCCCATGACGCCGTCGCCGAGACGTTCTTCGACGCGGCAGGCGCACCCGAGCCCTCCGGTGTCGCGGCACCACCACCGCCACCCGGCTCCGGCGCGGTGCCGCCTGCGCCACCTCTGCCGCCGGTGCTGC
>JAIBAC010000097.1 GCA_019695375.1 Acidimicrobiia bacterium | reverse complement strand
AGCCGCCGTCGACGCGGCCGGTCTCGCATCAGCGGGCGGCGTCGTGCCGGCGCCGACGACGCCGGCGCGGGTCCGCCGGCGCGGCGCCGACCCGGCGGCCGTGCTCGCCGCTGCCCTGGCCGCGGAGCTCGGGGTTCAGACGCAGAGCCTGCTCGTGCGGCGCCCGGGCCCGCCTCAACAGGACGCCGCCACCAGGCGTGAGCGCACGTCACCGCAGCCGTTCCGTTTCGACGTGACCGGGGAGGTGCCCACCGGATGCCTCGTCGTCGACGACGTCGTGACTACCGGCGCGACCCTGGGGGCGGCACGTCGGGTGCTCGCCGCGCACGGCTGTGCGGTCGCGGTCGCCGTCCTCGCCGTCGCGCGGATCGGTCCTGGCTCTGCTGGGTCCTCCGACCCCCAGTGAATGTGCCGCGGGGCGCAGAAATGAAAACGCACCGAACAGCCGATGTCTGTGTGTGTCGGGCTGATGCCACTTCTCAGCCCTTCCCCGGCAAGCGACAACCCCGGCAAACGACAGGAAGTGACGACGATGACGACGGCAGTGGCCCTGGATCTGCGCGAGCTCGAGACCGGTGGGACCGTGGTGGTCCCCGACTCCGTCGTGCGCGAGCGCTCGCGCTTGCGTGAGCGTCGCCTGCGGCGCATCGCCGACGACGTCCGCGCCCGCGTGTACCCGATCGACGCCGACCGCGTCGCCGCCTCGATCGTGAGGCGCCTCACCGCCTGACGCCACCGGTTGGAGCACGTGGCGGCCACATGTGGCCGCCACGTGCTCCAACCGCCCACTGGAGCGCGGAGGGTGGGCGCGTAATCGCGCTCCGCGCGTGCGGGGTACGATCGTGTCGCCAATGAGACGACCGAGCGACACCAGCGTCGCCCTCCACGACGGCGACGGGGCGGCCTCGCGGCCCCTGCGACGGCGAGCGCGGGTGCTGCGGATCCTCCTCGTCGACGACCACGCGGTGTTCCGCCGCGGCCTGCGCAGCGTGATCGACGTCGAGGACGACATGGCCGTGGTGGCCGAGGCCGGCTCCGTGGCCGAGCTCGCAGCGCTCGACCTCTCCGCCGCGCACCCCTTCGACGTGGCGCTCGTCGACGTGCGCCTCCCCGACGGGTCCGGCATCGAAGTCGCCGAACGGCTCCTGCGCGCCGAGCTCGCCGGCCGCGTCGTGATGCTCACGGTCTCCGACGAGGACCGTGACCTCTACGACGCCGTCGAGGCGGGTGCCACCGGATACCTGCTCAAGGAGATCGCGATCGAGGCCGTGGCCGACGCCGTGCGCGTCGCCGCCCGTGGTGAGTCGTCGTTCTCGCCGCAGATGGCGACCAAGCTCGTGGCCGGCTTCACGCACATGTCGACCCTCGCCGGCCACCGCCGCGGCGACGTCCACCTCACCAAACGCGAGACAGAGGTGCTCGGCTGCGTCGCCGAGGGCTGGTCCAACCGCCGGATCGCGGACGCCCTCCACCTGTCGGAGAACACCGTCAAGAACCACCTGCGCAACATCTGCGAGAAGCTCGGCGCCCACTCCCGCACCGAGGCGGTGGCGCGCGGTGTCAAGGACGGGTGGATAAGCCTGGTGTGATCCGGGGCTACCGCCCCGCCGGCGGCCGTTACACTCGAACCGATCGTTCGACCTCGGGGCCCGCGAGCGCCCCGTCCACCCCAGCATCACGAGAGGCGAGGCCCCCCGATGGGAGTCCTGGACCGCATCCTCCGCGCCGGCGACGCAAAGAAGGTGAAGCTCCTCGGCGAGGTCGTAACGCTCGTCAACGAGCGTGAGCCCGACGTCATCGACCTCAGCGACGCCGAACTGGCGCAGCGCACCGTCGAGTTCCGCAAGCGCCTCGCCGGCGGCGAGACCCTCGACGACCTGCTGCCCGAGGCTTTCGCGACCGTGCGTGAGGCCGCCAAGCGCATCCTCGGCCAGCGCCACTTCGACGTGCAGGTCATGGGCGGTGCCGCCCTGCATTACGGCTGGATCGCCGAGATGCGCACCGGCGAGGGCAAGACGCTGACGTGCACGCTGCCCGCATACCTCAACGGCCTCGTCGGCAACGTCCACGTCGTCACGGTCAACGACTACCTCGCCAAGCGCGACGCCGAGTGGATGGGCGGCGTGCACCGCTTCCTCGGCCTCGAAGTGGGGCTCATCCAACAGAGCGACAACCCTGCCAAGCGCGCGCCCGAGTACGCGGCGGACATCACCTACGGGACCAACAACGAGTTCGGCTTCGACTACTTGCGCGACAACATGGCGATGCGCCCCGAGGACCGCGTCCAGCGCGGCCACCACTACGCGATCGTCGACGAGGTCGACTCGATCCTCGTCGACGAGGCACGCACGCCGCTCATCATCTCGGGCCGTGTCGGCGACTCGGCGCAGTGGTACAAGACCTTCGCCCGCCTCGTGCCCGGCCTCACGGCCGACGTCGACTACGAGGTAGACGAGGCGAAGAAGATCGTCGCCGTCACCGAGGAGGGGATCGCCAAGGTCGAGGACAAGCTCGGCGTCGACAACCTCTACGACGAGGTCCACGCCGACCTCGTCCACCATCTCACCGTCGCGATCAAGGCGAAGGAGCTCTACGGCCTCGACGTCGACTACATCGTGCGCGACGGCGAGGTGCTGATCGTGGACGAGTTCACCGGTCGCATCCTCGAGGGCCGGCGCTACTCCGAGGGGCTGCACCAGGCGATCGAGGCCAAGGAGGGCGTGGCGGTCAAGGAGGAGAACCAGACCCTCGCCACGATCACGTTGCAGAACTACTTCCGCCTCTACGAGAAGCTGTCGGGCATGACCGGTACCGGCAAGACCGAAGAGGGCGAGTTCATCAACACCTACGAGTGCGACGTGGTGCCGATCCCGACGCACCGCCCGATGATCCGCGAGGACCGTCCCGACCTCGTCTACAAGACCGAGGACGCCAAGTACCAGGCGATCGTCGACGAGGTCGCCGAGCGCAACGGCAGGGGCCAGCCAGTCCTGATCGGAACGGTCTCGATCGAGAAGAACGAGCGGCTCTCGCGGGAGCTGTCCAAGCGTGGCGTCAAGCACCAGGTCCTCAACGCCAAGAACCACTTCAAGGAGGGCGCGATCATCGCGCAAGCCGGCCGGCTCGGCGCCGTGACGGTCGCCACGAACATGGCCGGCCGCGGCGTCGACATCATCCTCGGCGGCAGCGCCGAGGCGATCGCGCTCGAGGAGATGCAGAACCGCGAGATCGCCCTCGAGGACGACCCCGAGCTCTTCCAGAAGCTGCGTGAGGAGAAGGAGCGTGAGTGCGCGCAGCAGCGCGAGATCGTGCTCGAGCAGGGTGGGCTGCTGGTGATCGGAACCGAGCGCCACGAGTCGCGCCGCATCGACAACCAGCTCCGTGGCCGCTCGGGCCGCCAGGGCGACCCGGGCGAGTCCCAGTTCTTCCTCTCGCTCGAGGACGATCTGATGCGGCTCTTCGGCGGCGATGCGATCAGCGGTCTCATGGACCGCCTGAAGATCCCCGATGACGTCCCGATCGAGTCGAAGATGGTCTCCAAGCGCATCGAGGGCGCCCAGCACCGCGTCGAGGAGCGCAACTTCGAGATCCGCAAGAACGTGCTCCAGTACGACGAGGTCATGAACAAGCAGCGCGAGGTCGTCTACACGCTGCGCAACCAGATCCTCGATGGCGCCGACATGCACGAGCGCACGATGGACACGATCGCGCAGGTCGTCGAAGGCCACGTGCGCAACGTGTGCGCCGCGGAGTACCCCGAGGAGTGGGACCTCGGTGAGCTCGTCAACGTCGTCGAGGACCTGTATCCGACCACCCACGGTGAGGACGACGTGCGGGCGCACTTCGACGACGGCGTCGACGCCGTCGTCGAGATGTTCGCGGACGAGGCGCAGGGCCAGTACGAGGACCGCCTCGCCGAGCTCGGCCCCGACCTCCTCGGCAAGCTCGAACGCCAGGTGACCCTCTCGATCCTCGACACCAAGTGGCGTGAGCACCTCTACGAGATGGACTACCTGCAGGAGGGCATCAACCTGCGGGCGTTCGCGCAGACCGATCCGCTCACGGCGTTCCAGCGCGAGGGCTACGACATGTTCGGCGAGATGCTCGGCTCCGTCGACGAGGAGATCACCAAGTACATGTTCCGGATCAACGTCGTGCGCGACGACGCGCCGCAGGCGCGCCAGGTCCAGGAGCAGAAGGAGGCGGTCGCGGCGCCGGCCGCGGTCGAGGCGTCCTCCGGCGGCGCGCCGCAGAAGGCCGCACGTCAGCCCGCCCGCTCCGACAAGGTGGGCCGCAACGAGCCGTGCCCGTGCGGGTCGGGCAAGAAGGCCAAGAACTGCCATCCCGAGTACACGACCTAGTGGGATCTCGGCGCGCACACCGCCCCGATCCACCGTCTCGGCGCGCACGTGGCAACATGGTGCCCTCTGCGCGCCGAGACCGGGTTCGATGTCCGTCCTCGCGCCGAGTCCGATGGCGCGACGAGAGGTAGCCCGGGATGGAGGATCTCAGCGCCCGCTTCGACGCGGCAGATGAGCGGATCGCCGCTGCCGCCGAGTACCTCGACGCGGCAGGCCTCGAGCAGAGGGTCGCCGACCTCGGCGACCGCGCCGCGGCCCCCGACCTGTGGGACGACCCCGAGCGGGCCCGCAAGCTCACCAAGGACCTCGCCGACGCACAGGCCGACCTCGAGCTGCTCACGCGGATGCGCGGCCTGCTGGACGACGCGCGCACCCTCGACGAGCTCGCGCGCGAGGCCGGTGACGACGACACCCAGAGCGAGGCGCGGGCTGCGCTGGAGGCGCTCGACGGCCACCTGCACGCCCTCGAGCAGCGCAGCCTCTACTTCGGCGAGTACGACGAACGCGACGCGATCGTGTCGATCCACCCCGGCGAAGGCGGCACCGAGTCCCAGGACTGGGGCGAGATGCTGTTGCGCATGTACCTGCGCTGGGCCGAGCACGCCGGCTTCACCGCCGAGATCGACGAGTACCAGCCCGGCGACGAGGCGGGCCTGAAGTCGGCGACCGTGGCGTTCTCGGGCCGGTACGCGTACGGCAACCTGCTGTCCGAACGCGGTGTGCACCGCCTCGTGCGCATGTCCCCGTTCGACTCCGCCAACCGCCGCCACACGAGCTTCACGTCCGTGGACGTGATCCCCGTCTTCGACGAGGGCGACGACGTGGTCGACATCGACGACGACGACCTGCGCATCGACACGTACCGCTCCTCGGGCGCGGGCGGCCAGCACGTCAACGTGACCGACTCGGCGGTGCGCATCACCCACATCCCGACAGGCGTCGTCGTGGCGTGCCAGAACGAGCGGTCCCAGATGCAGAACAAGGCCAAGGCCATGCAGATCCTCCAGGCCCGCCTCGCCGACCTGCGCCGCCAGGAGCGCCAGGCCGAGATCGATTCGATCAGGGGTGAGAAGTCCAACATCGGCTTCGGCTCCCAGATCCGCTCCTATGTCCTCGCGCCGTATCAGATGATCAAGGACCTGCGCACCGACCACGAGACCGGTGACGTCAACCGTGTGCTCGACGGCGACATCGACGACTTCATCGAGGCGTGGCTGCGACGCCGCCGCGGGGACGAGAGCCAGAAAGCCTCAACTTCCACTTGAGCCTGACATCCAGGCGAGTCGAGGTGCGTTCCACGTGAATCCAGCCCGGACTGCACGAGCGGCGGCAGCCGCCCTCGTTCTTGTCGTGATCGTGGCGGGGTCCGGTTGCACAGGAGCTCGCGAGTCCGACACGCCGACCACGAGCGGCGCCGTCGCGCCGGCATGGCCGGCCGGTCGCGAGGCCGAGCTCATCGACGCAGCCGCACGCGGCGACGCGTGGCTGCTGTCGCAGGGCACGAACCTGCCGGCGTACGTGCCGTTGCTGCTCGACCTCCTGCGCCGGCGATTTGGGCTCGATGTGCCTGCAGCCGTCGCCGGGCTGGTCTCTGAGAGTGCTGCTGCTGGTGAGTCGGCACCCGCGATGCGCGTCTTCTCGCGTCTCGTCGACCCGTCGGTGTCGATCTCGAGCTCCGACCTCGCCGCCGTGACAGACGAGATCGACCGGATCACCGCCCCCGCGCTTGCCTGTGACCAGGTCGGCCTCCCCGACGGCTACCTCGACCTCCTCGAGCGCGCCGTGGCGCTTGGAGGCTACGAGCGCACCCATGCGGTCCTCGCCCTTCAGTGGCTGCGCGAGAACCGCTGCATCGACGAGGCCGAGGCCGCCGGACGCTCGCAACGCTGGGCGGACGACCTCGTGCGGACCGTCGAGGACGAGCGCGCGGGCGGCGACGCGGCCGGTGACCTCGCGATCGAGGCGATGGCCATGCTCGCCTACACCGGCCACGCGGACCGCATCGAGCAGGCCTGGATCGACGCCGTCCTCGCGGCGCAGCATCCCGACGGGTCTTGGCCGCAGGGCGGCTCGCGACCGGATCCCGCTCCCCACGCGACCGTGCTGGCGGTCTGGCTCCTGTCCGAGCTCGGCAATCCCGACGCTCCCTCAATCCCTTGGATCCCCTCAGGCTAACCCTCGAGTGAGACTTTATGGTCTCAGGGGATCGGCCCTGATTTGTCCCCGAAACTGGTACTTCCTGAGATCTGCCTTAGGAGAAAGCAGGCACCGCGGCCAGGATGGCGAATCTAAGGCGAAGTCCGGTGGACCACGCGCTGTGCGGTGCGTCCCCGCTTCGGAAGGGCCGCCAGACAGGTCGTACGCCACGTCGGACGACGGGGCAGCGGGAGGAATCAGATGATGATGAACGGGCAACCGACATCGACAGCGGCAGCAGTGCCACAGGAGCAGAGAACGAGCTCCCGGCAATCTCGGGCTGTCCGCGTCGTTCTCGGCCTCCTGCTCGCCGTGGCCGGCGCGTTCGTGGTCGCGCTCGTGTCGTCGAGTCCCGCCAAGGCGGTCGACCTCGAGGCGTCGATGAACTGCTGGGATCCCCACACCGACACGCTCGGTATCTGCGGGGCGGGGGCGCCGGACGTGATCCTCGGCGTCAACACGACGCTGTCGGCCAACCTCAACGGCTGCGGAATCTTTGACGGCGGCTGCGGCAGCGTCGGCTCCAGCAACTTCCAGGTGCAGTTCAAGCCGAACGGGCCCAACAACGTCGGCTCGACGATCGTCGTCAACACGAACGCGACGTCGGGCAACATCACGACGACGTTCCAATACACGGCGACCGGCGCGTACAGACCCGAGTCGCGGATCTGTAACTCGTCGGGCGCGAACTGTTCGGACTGGGACAAGTGGGACGTCGCGCTCGTCGAGTACGACCTCGACGTCGGCAACAACACGCCGCCGAGCGCCGACATGAACGCGTGGTCACCGTGTTTCGCGTCGTGCATCGTGGGCGGCAGCCCCGACGGGGTGCCCCAGAACTTCACGCTCTCGGCTGACTACAACGACTCCGACAACGGCCAGGGCAGCCGCATCGTGTCGGTGCAGTGGGACTTCGACGGCAACAGCACCGTCGACCAGACCGACACGTTCGGGCCCCTCAACTCCGCGAGCGGCACCCGCACGACCTTGCACTACTACACCGAGGGTGTGTACCAGCCCCAGGTGCGCTTCTGCGACAACAACGGCTGCGGCGGTTGGGACAAGTTCGACATCATCGGGATCAACACCGACCTCGACGTCGTCGACGACCCACCGTCGGTGACGATGGAGTGGTGGTCGCCCTGCTACCAGATCCTTGGCTCCTGCGCCGGCGGCTCGCCCGACGGGCGCTCGAACCAGAACTTCACGCTCAACGCCTCCGGTAGCGACGACGTCGGCGTCACCAACTACGAGTGGGACTTCGACGGCAACGGTACCGTCGACCAGACCACTGGTGGCGGCGGAACCGGCTCGGTCGTCCACAACTACAACACGATCGGCACCTGGCAGCCGCAGGTGCGTGCCGTGGACATCAGCGGACAGCGTTCCGGCTGGGACAAGAAGGACATAGTCCTCGTCAACATCGACCTCGACACCGACGGGCCCTCGATCTCGGTCAACATGCCGAACCCGTGCTTCGGTATCTACCCCGCCTGCATCGGCGGCTCGCCCGACGCCACGACCGCCGACGTCGTGCAGCTCAGCGCCGACTACAGCGACGCTTTCGGCGTGTCCGTCGCCAGCGTGCAGTGGGACTTCGACGGCAACGGGTCCGTCGACGACACCACATCGGTGAGCGGGACGAGCGGCACCGCGTCGACCACGCACCAGTACGGGTCGCCGGGCGCCTACGTCATCAAGGCCCGCGCGGTCGGCTCCGACGGCGCCCCCGGCACGTGGCAGCCCTGGAAGATCCTCGGGATCCAGGCCGATTACGACGTGTCCGCAGCGCAGGTGCGGGCTCAGATGCAGTGTCCTGACCCGCACACGTCGACGCTCGGCATCGACTGCGCCGGTGCGCCCGACGTCAGGGTGAACAACAACGTGCTGCTCAAGGCCGACATCGACACGTGTGCATCGCTGTGCGTCGGCAACTACTTCACGCCGACGAACATCAACGACTACGACATCGAGTGGCGTCTCGGTGACGCCAGCCCGTCGGTGATCCAGTCGATCAGCGGCGGCGCCGACCGCACCCTCAACTTCCCGTCCGGCTACGCGGTCGCCGGTGCCTACCGGCCCGAGGTGCGCCTCTGCGACGACGCCGCTTCGTCTACCAACTGCACCAGCTGGGACCGCTACGACGTGGCCCTCGTCGAGTACGACTACGACGCCGACGGGCCGACGACTTCGGTTAACATGCCGAACCCGTGCTTCGGGATCTACCCGGCGTGCATCGGTGGATCGCCTGACGCCAACACCGGTGACGTCGTGCAGCTCAGCGCCGACTACACCGACGCCTTCGGCGTGAACGTCGCCAACGTCGAGTGGGACTTCGACGGCAACGGCAGCGTCGACGCCACGTCGTCGGCCAGCGGCACGTCGGGGACGGTCAACACGACCCACCAGTACTCCACGCCCGGCGTGTACCAGATCAAGGCACGCGCGATCGGCACCGACGGCGCCGTGGGCAGCTGGGACCAGTGGGACATCCTCGGCATCGCGGCCGACTACGACGTCGCGGCCACCCAGGTGCGTGCCCAGATGCAGTGTCCTGACCCGCACACGTCGACGCTGGGCATCGACTGCGCCGGTGCGCCCGACGTCAGGGTGAACTCGAGCGTGCTGCTCAAGTCCGACATCGACACGTGCTCGATCCTGTGCGTCGGCAACTACTTCACGCCGACCGACATCAACGACTTCGACATCGAGTGGCGTCTCGGTGACGGCAGCCCGTCGGTGATCGACAGCATCAGCGGCGGCGCCGACCGCACCCACAACTTCCCGTCCGGCTACGCAGTGGCCGGCGCCTACCGGCCCGAGGTGCGCCTCTGCGACGACGCTGCGACGTCGACGAACTGCTCGAGCTGGGACCGCTACGACGTGGCCCTCGTCGAGTACGACTACGACGCCGAGGGACCGTCGGCGACGGTCGACAACCCCGATCCGTGCTTCGGGATCTACCCGGCGTGCATCGGCGGGGCGCCCGACGCCACGACGGCCGACACGGTCACGATGAACATGAGCTACACCGACGACTTCGGTGTGGCGGTGGATCACATCGAGTGGGACTTCGACGGTGACGGGACCGTGGACGCCACGTCGGCGGCGAGCGGGACCTCCGGCACCGCCCAGACCACCCACCAGTACACGACTGCCGGCACGTACACGATCAAGGCACGTGCGGTCGGCGTCGACGGTGCGATCGGCCTCTGGGACGACTGGTCGATCCTGGGGATCTCGACCGACTACGACGTCGGTGCCGTCCAGGTGCGGGCCCAGATGGCGTGCTGGGACCCCCACGACGCCACTGTGTTCATCTGTGGTGCTGGTCCCAAAGATGTGCGGGTCAACAACCCGACCACCCTCAACGCCGACATCGACACGTGCGGGCTCGGCATCCTGTGCGTCGGCAACTACTTCACGCCGACTGACCAGAACGACTTCGACATCGAGTGGCGCCTCAACGGGCCCGCTGGTGTGACGTCGGCGATCGACAACATCAACGCCTCGGGCGCGACACGGAGCCACGTGTTCCCCGCGGGCTACAACACGACCGGTGCGTACCGGCCCGAGGTGCGTCTCTGCGACGACGCGGCGACGTCTACCAACTGCACCAGTTGGGACAAGTACGACGTGGTCCTCGTCGAGTACGACCTCGACGTCTGGGCACCGTGCACCGGCGACGCCGACCACGACGGCATCCCGTGCTACTTCGACCCCGACGGCGACACGTCGACCTACAACCACCAGCTCAACTACGTGCGCCAGGCCTCGGCTCCGGGGATCATCCTCACCAACTCCGATCCTGACGCGGCGATCATCGCTCCGCTCAACATGAACCGGACGAACTTCTTCGGGAACTGGATCTACACCGGCCAGATGAACTTCATCCAGGCCGACATCATCAACCCCACCGGCACGTACCTGAACCTGAAGTGGTCGCACTTCGGTCTCTGGGCGACGCCAGGTGCCGGGTCGTCGCCCGACACCGCCTTCCTCAAGGGCCTGAGCTTCTGCATGGGCGCCAAGCCCGGCTCGCTCTTCGGGTACGCCTTCGGGTTCTGCACGTACCTCGCGAGCTTCGACGACGACCAGCAGCTGCTCGAGGTCGAGGACGAGGTGCTCTTCTCGAGCTACATCCCCGGCTACGGCCCAACCGACTACGAGGGCTTCACGCTCCCGCTGATCAGCCCCGAGATCGAGGTCTCGGTCAACCCGTGAGGCCGCGGCGGGCGTGAGCCCGCC
>JAIBAC010000096.1 GCA_019695375.1 Acidimicrobiia bacterium | reverse complement strand
GAGCGCCCCACGACGGATGTTGACGCCGACACCGATGACGAGCGCGCCGGGAGCGTCCGTGCGCGCCTCGGCGAGCACGCCACCGAGCTCGCGGCCGCCGAGGCGCAGGTCGTTGGGCCACTTCAGTGCGACGCCGGCGTCGCACTCGGCATCGATCGCGGCAGCCATCTCGTAGCCGGCCACGAGCGTCAGGGTGGCGACGCGGCCGGGCGCGACCGCGGGGCGCACGAGCACGGAGACGAGCAGCGCCGAGCCCGGCGCCGCATTCCACGTGCGGCCGAGCCTGCCGCGGCCGGCGCTCTGGTGGTCGGCGACGACCACGGTGCCGTCCCCGGCCCCGGCAGCCGCCTCAGCGAGGAGCATCGTGTTCGTCGAGTCCACCTCGGCGAACACGCGGACGTCTGAGAAGCGCCCGCGTCCGGCCTGCTGCAACGCGGCGACGTCGTCTGGTAGTTCTCCCATCAGCGCGGGAAGAATACGACGACCCGTACGTGCCGTCCCCGAGGAGACGCGTGTTCCAGAAGGTCCTGATCGCGAACCGTGGTGAGATCGCCGTACGGGTCATGCGGACTTGCCGCGAGCTCGGCATCGCCACCGTCGCCGTGTACTCCGACTTCGACCGTGACGCCAAGCACGTCCGCTACGCGGACGAGGCCGTCCACCTCGGCGGCAACCTCCCGGCGGAGTCCTATCTCCGCGGTGACCTCATCATCGAGGCTTGCCGCACGACCGGCGCCGAAGCGGTGCATCCCGGATACGGCTTCCTCGCCGAGAACGCCGCCTTCGTGCAGCAGGTCTCCGACGCCGGTGTCGCCTTCATCGGCCCGCCCGAGGCCGCCATCGTGAAGATGGGCGACAAGGTGTCGTCGCGGATCTGCGCGATCGAGGCCGACTTCGCGCCGGTGCCGGGGACGACCGATCCGATCAGCGCCGCCGGCGAGGTCATCGAGTTCGGCAAGACCCACGGTTGGCCGGTGGCGATCAAGGCCAGCTACGGCGGTGGCGGCAAGGGGTTGCGCGTCGCCCGCGGGCCCGAGGACGCTCCCGAGGCTCTCGCGGCGGCCGAACGCGAGGGGGAGAGCTACTTCGGCAACGGCGAGTGCTACATGGAGCGCTACCTCGAGCGCCCCCGCCACATCGAGATCCAGATCCTCGGCGACCAGCACGGCAACTACGTGTACCTCGGCGAGCGCGACTGCTCCGCCCAGCGCCGCCACCAGAAGGTGGTCGAGGAGACCCCGTCACCGGCGGTCGACGACGACCTGCGCCGTCGCATGGGCGAGGCCGCGATCAAGGTCGCCGCGCACGTCGGCTACTTCAACGCCGGCACCGTCGAGTGCCTCGTCCAGGACGGCGAGTTCTGGTTCCTCGAGATGAACACCCGCCTCCAGGTCGAGCACTGCGTCACCGAGCAGGTGTACGGCCTCGACCTCGTGGCCGCGCAGCTCCGCATCGCGGCCGGGGAGAAGCTCTGGTTCGACCAGGGTGACGTCGTGCGACGCGGCCACAGCATCGAGCTGCGCATCAACGCGGAGGATCCCGCCGAGGGGTTCCGGCCGTCGCCGGGGCGGATCACGTCGCTGCGGGTCCCGGGCGGTCCCGGCGTGCGCCTCGACGCCGGCTACGACGCCGGCGACGAGGTGAGCCAGTTCTACGACAACCTCGTCGGCAAGCTCGTCGTCACCGGCGAGGACCGCGAGCAGGCCCGCCATCGTGCACTGCGTGCGCTCACCGAGCTCGAGGTGGGAGGCGTGACCACCAACACGGCGCTGCAGAGCCAGATCCTGTCCCATCCCGACTTCGTGGCCGGCGACGTGACGACCAAGTGGCTCGAGACGTCCCTCGACTCGGACGCCATCTCGCTGTCCCCGGCACCGGCCGTCCCCGCGGGTGACGACGGCGCCGAGCCCGAGCCGACCGTCGAGCGCAGCGCGACCGTGGAGGTCGGAGGCCGGCGCTTCGACGTCAAGGTGTTCCTGCCCGAATCCGAGGTGGCCGCCGCCACCGCCGGTCCTGCCGCGAGCGGCGCCCGCATGGCGAAGCGGCCCAAGCGCGACCGCGGCGGCGTGACGGGCGGCGGGGCGCCGGGCGAGGTCCACTCCCCGATGCGGGGCACCGTCCTGAAGGTCCTCGTCAGCGAGGGCGCCGAGGTGGCCGCCGGGGACGCGGTCGTCGTCGTCGAGGCCATGAAGATGGAGAACAACGTGTCCTCACCGTCGGGCGGCACGGTGAAGAAGGTCGCCGTCTCGGAGGGAGACACCGTCGCGGCCGGTGATCTGCTGGTGGTCGTGGAGTGAACACCGCACTCGCCAACGCCGAAGAGGCCCTGCTCGTCGAGCGCCGGCACCTGACGCGCGAAGAGGTGGGCGCCGTCGCAGCCGTAGACCTCGCCGAGCTGCCAGACCTGATCGCGCTCGCGCACAAGGTGCGACTCGCCTGGTGCGGGGAAGCCGTCGAGCTCGAGTCGCTCGTCAACGCCAAGTCCGGGGCATGCCCCGAGGACTGCGCCTTCTGCAGCCAGTCGGTGGCCTTCTCCACCGACGTCGACGTCTACCCGTACATGGACCAGGACGCGATCATCTCCGCCGCGCGCTCGTCCCGCGACGCGGGCGCCACCGCGTTCTGCATCGTGGTCGCCGTGCGCGGCCCGTCGGAGCGGCTCCTCGACAAGGTCGTCGAGTCCGTGCAGCGGGTGCGCGACGAGGTCGGCCTCGACGTCGCCTGTTCGCTCGGTCTCCTCGACGAGGCGCAGGCCGAGCGCCTCGCGGAGGCGGGCGTCAAGCGCTACAACCACAACCTCGAGGCGCCGCGGGCGACGTTCCCAAAGGTGTGCACCACCCACGACTACCAGGAGCGGGTCGCGACCGCACTCCTGGCGAAGGACGCCGGGATGGAGCTGTGCTGCGGCGGCATCCTCGGGATGGGCGAGACGCTCGAGCAGCGCGTCGACTTCGCGTTCGAGCTCGCCGAGCTCGAACCCGTCGAAGTGCCGCTCAACTTCCTCGACCCCCGCCCCGGCACGGCACTCGGGGGCGTGACCCCCATCTCGGCGCGCGAGGCGCTCCAGGCGATCGCGCTGTTCCGCCTCGTGCTGCCGGGGGCGGCGATCCGCCTCGCCGGCGGGCGCGAGCTCGTCCTCGGTGAGCTCCAGGCGTTGGGCATGCTCGCCGGCGCCAACGCGCTGATCGTGGGCAACTACCTCACGACCGTGGGCCGCGCTCCCGAGGAGGACGTCGCCCTGCTCGAGTCCCTCGGGATGCCGATCGCGGGCCCGGGCGAGGGCATGTTCGTCATCGAGTCGGGCGGAGTCCACGTCAAGGCGGCCGGCTCGGAGCGCGAGAGCCACGAGATCCGCTAGCGGCACCCGCCAACTCCCTGGCGTCGCGACCCCGCCCGCGTGCAAGCTGTCGGCATGCCGTCGACCTTGGGTCCATCGCCTGCGTCAGAACCGGTGCCGGCGCCGCGCTCCGCAGCGGCGCACGGCGCGGGCGAACGTCTCGGCGTGCCGGCGGTGCTGCTCGCCACGATCGCGTGGGGCAGCGGCAGCGTCGCCACCAAGGTGGTGACGGCGTCGAGCATGTCGACGGTGATGGTGCGCCTCTGGCTGGGCGTCCCGATCGGCCTCTCGCTCTGGGCCCTGCGGCGCCGCTGGCCGACGTGGGCATCCTTGCGGCGCTGCATCCCGGGCGGGATCCTCTTCGGGCTCCACGTCTCGCTCTTCTTCAGCGCGCTCAAGCTCACGAGCGTCGCGAACGTCACGTTCATCGGCGCCCTCCAGCCCGTCATCGTCCTCCTCGTGGCGGGTCGGTGGCTGGGCGAGAGGGTCACGGCCCGCATCGTTGTCCTGTCGGTGACGGCGATGGCCGGCGTCGCCCTCATCGTCTACGGGAACGAGGCGGTCCCCGGAGCGCTCGCGGGCGACCTCCTCGCGGTCGCGAACATCGTCGTCTGGACGGTGTTCTTCCTCTACACCAAGCGAGCGCGCCACCACGTCGAGACGATCGACTACCAGGCGACGATGACCGTCATCGCCGCCGCCGTCGTCACCCCCGTCGCTCTTCTGCTCGGCGCGAGCGCGAGCGAGATCGACGGCTACGACTGGTTCTGGCTCGTGTTCATCGCGCTCGTGCCGGGAACGCTGGGCCATCTGATGATGAACTGGGCGCACCGCTTCGTGGACGCCACTGTCAGCTCGATCGTGATCCTGGCCGTGCCTGCCGTCGCCGCCGTCGGCGCCGCGCTGTTCATCGACGAGCCCCTCACCGCGATCCAGGTGGTCGGCGGTGCCATCGTGCTCGCGTCGGTCGGCACGATCGTGGCCCGCACCCCACGCGACGAGTCCGCCGCCCTCGCCGTCGCCGAGGTCGACTCCCCGTAGCAGCGCCCCACCCCCCGACGTGGGGACGCAGAACGCGCCCACACACCGATCCACGTCCCCACGTCCATCGCACCCCCCGACGTGGGGACGCAGAACGCGCCCACACACCGATCCACGTCCCCACGTGCGTCTCAGGAGGGTCTTGACCTCACCACGGGTGGTGGTTACCCTGTCGCCCATGTCTTCGTCAGGTTCGCCGTTCGTGCGCGCACATCTCCAGGCACCGTGCGCGTTCGACACGGCCGGCTGGCTCCTCGGCGCCTTCCTCCCCGGCGCCCGCTGTTCGGGCTGACCCCCGCCCACGCCCCTTGCCCGCGCACATCACCTGAGCTGCGCGGCGCCTGCCCCGATCGAGCCCGGAGCCATGACCACAGACCTGCGTTCAATCCCACCGGGGGACCTCACCCCCGAGCACATCGCCCAGCTGAACCGCGAGCTCGACGGCGCTGACGCGCACGAGATCGTGAAGGTCGCGGTCGACCTCTTCGGCGACGCCTTGACCACGGCGTGCTCGTTCCAGGACCTCGTCCTGTTGGACCTGACCTACAAGGTCGACGCGTCGGTGCGGGTGTTCACGCTCGACACCGGCTTCCTGTTCGAGGCGACCGAGGCCACGATGGCGAGAGCACGGAAGCGGTACCCGGAGCTGAGGCTCGAGGTCTACCGGCCCGCTCTCGACATCGGCGCGCAGGCCGCCCTGCACGGCCCGCGCCTCTACGAGCGCGACAGCGAGGCGTGCTGCGCGATCCGCAAGCTCGAACCGATGAGCCGGGCGCTCGACGGTTCGCTGGCGTGGATGACCGGCATCCGACGCGACCAGTCCCCCACCCGTGCCGCCGTACCCCCGGTCGCGTGGGACTACAAGTGGGACATGGTCAAGTTCGCGCCCCTGTACGCGTGGACGACCGAGGACATCCGCTCCTACTGCACGGTGCACGAGATCGACTACAACCCGCTCCTCGACCGCGGGTACCCCTCCATCGGATGTGCTCCGTGCACCCGCCCAGCCGGCCCCGACGACGCCCGCGCAGGCCGCTGGAGCGGCTCGTCACGGACCGAATGCGGGCTCCACACCGAGACTCCTGCACCGACGACCGCCTGAACCGGGGAAGCAAACGATGACTCAGATCCTCCGCCCGACCGACACCCACGGGGTCCACATCGACCTCGGGACCGTGCCCGCAGACGAGGAAGCCGAGGTCCGTGACCTCGAGCGCTACATCGCTGACCGGGACGCGGGGTTCCTCCCGGAGGAGGACTTCCGCCGCATCCGCCTCAACAACGGGATCTACGGGATCCGCCACCAGGTGGACGTCCACATGGTGCGCGTCAAGTTCCCCGGTGGGGTCGTCCGCGCGGCGCAGCTGCGCGTGCTCGCCAAGGTCGCGGCCGAGCGCTCCCGCGGCTTCGGCCACATCACCACGCGCCAGAACGTGCAGTTCCACCTCGTGGCTCTCGCCGACGTCCCCACCGTGATGCGGTGGGTTGCGTCGGAGGGGATGACCACCCGCGAGGCCTGCGGTGACACCGTCCGCAACGTCCAGGCCGACCCTCTCGCCGGCGTCTGGCCGGGGCAGCCCTTCGACGTGACGCCCTGGGCCGAGGCCACGTTCCGCCACTTCCTGCGCAACCCGGCGGCACAACGGCTGCCGCGCAAGTTCAAGATCAACTTCTCCGGCGACTACAACGACTGGGGCCAGGCCGCCATCAACTGCATCGGCCTGATCGCCGTCACCCATCCCGAGACCGGCGAGCTCGGCTTCCGCGTCCTCGTCGGCGGTGGGCTGGGCACGACGCCGTTCGAGGCACAGGTGCTCGAGGACTTCACCCCGCAGGCGTGGACGATCCCGACGCTCGAGGCGATCATGCGCGTCTTCGACCGCGAGGGTGAACGCAAGAACCGCAACCGGTCTCGCCTCAAGTGGCTGATCCAGAAGATCGGCATCGACGAGTTCCGCGCCAAGGTCCTCGCCGAGCGCACCGCTGTGATCGCGGTGTCCGGCGTGAACCCGGTCGTGCCCGCGCACGTGGTGGCCTGCGGTGCCGACCGCGCGCCCGCCAAGGTGGCGCCGGGACGGAAGCCGGACGTCGTCGATCCCGCGCTCGCCGCGTGGCTGCGCTCCAACGTGGTCGCCACCACCGACGGGGCCTTCGCCGCGTTCGTGACGATCCCGCTCGGCGACATCACGACGGCGCAGTTCCTCGGCCTCGCGGACATCGTCGAGGACCTCGCCGATGCCGGGTCCAACGATGCCGACCTGCGCTTCACCAACCGCCAGAACCTCGTGTTCCGCGGCATCGACGGCGACCGACTCGAGGAGCTCTGGCGCCGCCTCGACGCGATCGGCTTCGGTGGCGCGAACGCCCACGCTGCCGCCGACCCGGTGAGCTGCCCCGGCGCCGACACCTGCAACCTCGCGATCACCCAGTCACGCGGCCTCGCAAAGGCCGTGCGCGAGAAGCTGCTGCGCGAGGACCTCGGCGACCTGCCGGTCAAGATCAACGTGAGCGGCTGCTCGAACTCGTGCGGGCAGCACCATCTCGGCGAGATCGGCCTGTTCGGGACCGAGCGCCGTTTCCACGGCACGTCGGCACCGGGCTACCAGCTGATGGTCGGCGGCGGTCTCGGTGCCGAGGGTGTCAGCTTCGGTATGCGCGTCGCGAAGCTGGCCGCGAGACGTGCGCCCGACGCCGTCGCCACACTCCTCGCCGCGTACGACAGCGATCGCAGCCCCGGCCAGACCTTCCGCGCGTGGGCGAAGTCGGTCGGCAAGGACAAGCTGCAGGCGCTCGTGGCCGACCACGAGGGCCTCGAGACGCCCGATGTCGAACCCGAGGGCTACATCGACTGGGACGAGACGGTGCCCTTCGCCGTCGATCTCGGTCAGGGTGAGTGCGCCTGAGTGACCGGCCTACTGCTCGCTGTCGGCCGCGAGACGCGCGCTGACCTCGTCGGCTATCAGCTCAGGGGTCAGCCCGCAGAGCTCGTGGAGGGCGGCGACGGAGCCGTGCTCGAGATAGCCCTCGGGGATCGCGCAGCGTTGCACCGGTGTGGTGACCGCAGCGTCGCTGAGCGCCTCGAGCACCGCCGAGCCGAAGCCACCCTGGAGCTCGTGGTCCTCGATCGTGACGACGAGACGCGCCGAACGCGCGAGTTCGGGCAGGCGCGGGTCGAGGGGCTTGACGTAGCGGGCGTTGGTCACCGCCGCCGCCGTCCCGCGCTCTTCCAGGATCAGGCACACCTTCTGGGCGACGTCGACCATGTTGCCGACGCCGAGGAGGACGACACCTCCTGGGCACTCCTCGACGTCCCACTGCCCTACCGGGAGCAGCCGCGGCGCCCCCTCCGGTGCCGACGGGGCGCTGCCCTTGGGGAAGCGGATCATGAACGGACCGTCGTGCGAGAGCGCCGTGTGGAGCAGGTCGCGCAGCTCCGTCGCCGACGACGGCGCCGCCATCACGAGACCCGGCACCTGACGGAAGAGTCCGAGGTCGAAGATCCCGTGATGTGACGGCCCGTCATGGCCCGTGATCCCGGCGCGGTCGAGGACGAACGTGACCGGCTGGCGGTGCAAGCCGCAGTCGAGCAGCACCTGGTCGAGGGCGCGGTTCATGAAGGTGGCGTACACGGCCACGACGGGCCGCAAGCCGCCCATCGCGAGGCCGGTGGCGAAGGTCACCGCGTGTTGCTCGGCGATCCCGACGTCGAAGACGCGGTCGGGGAACTCGGCGCTCATCCGGTCGAGACCCACGCTCGAGCTCATCGCCGCGGTTATCGCGACGACCTCGGGCCGCTCCCGCGCCTCGCCCACGAGCGCATCGCCGAACACGTTGGTCCATGACACCCCACCGGCCGACGACTTCGCCTGGCCGGTCTCGGGATCGAAGACGCCGACGCCGTGCAGGTGGTCACGCGTGTCCGCGAGCGCCGGCTCGTAGCCCTCACCTTTGCGCGTGACGAGATGCACCACGGTCGGACCTTCGACGCGGATGGCGTTCGCGAGGGCCTGCTCGACGGCGGCGACGTCGTGCCCGTCGATGGGCCCCGAGTACGCGAGGCCGAGCGAATCGAACATCGTGGCGTCGGCGACGAGCTCCTTGAGGCTGCCCTTGATGCGGTGCATCCCGGACGCGAGCAGGTCACCGGGACGCGAGAAGCGCTGCAGCGCCTCGCTGACGTCGCGTTTGGCCCGCTGGTACAGGGGATCGATGCGGAGCTGGTTCAGGTGGTGTGCGAGGCCGCCGACGGTCGGGCTGTAGCTGCGCCCGTTGTCGTTGAGCACGATCGTCATGTCGACCTCGCGGCCGGCGATCTGGTTCAGGGCCTCGTACGCCATCCCGCCCGTCATCGCCCCGTCGCCGATCACGGCCACCACGCGCCGCGCCTCGCGTCGGCGCGCGAACGCGGTCGCGAGACCGGACGCATAGCTGAGCGACGTCGACGCGTGGCTGTTCTCGACGACGTCATGGGCGCTCTCGGATCTCGACGGGTAGCCCGACATGCCGCCGGTCTGGCGCAGTGACGCGAAGCCGTCACGGCGGCCCGTGACGAGCTTGTGCACATACGCCTGGTGGCCCGTGTCCCACACGATCAGGTCGTTGGGGCTGTCGAGCACGCGGTGCAGTGCGAGCGTGAGCTCGACGACCCCGAGGTTGGGGCCGAGGTGACCGCCCGTACGTGCGACCTCCTCGACGAGGAAGGCACGGATCTCCGCCGCCAGCTCGGCGAGCTCGTCCGGTGAGAGGCGGCGCAGGTCCGCGGGCGAGTGGAGCTGGTCCAAGAGCATGGGCCTAGCCTACCGCCCGTCATGAACGAGCTCCCTCACGACCACGCGGGCGGTGCCGGTGACGTCGCGGTGCCGCCGGCTGCCGCCCTTCCCGCACGCCTGCTCTGCGGCCCGGGTCCCTCCAACGTCCCGCCCCGCGTCCTCGAGGCGCTGTCGCGCCCCATCGTCGGCCATCTCGATCCGGCGTTCCTCGCGGTCATGGACGAGGTCTCGGCGATGCTGCGCCTCGTGTTCGGCACAGCCAACCGCGCGACGTTTCCCGTGTCGGGCACCGGTTCGGCGGGGATGGAGGCGGCCCTCACCAACCTCCTCGAGCCCGGTGACACCGCTGTGGTCTGCGTGAACGGCCTCTTCGGTGAGCGCATGTGCGACGTCGCACACCGCTGCGGAGCCGACGTCGTGCGCGTAGAGGCCGAATGGGGCCGGCGCGTCGAGCCCGATGCCGTCGCCGACGCGCTCACGAGCCACCGCGGTGCGCGCGTCCTCGCGTTCGTGCACGCGGAGACCTCGACCGGCGTCGAGTCGGACGCGGCCGCGGTGTGCGCCGCAGCGTCCGCGGCGGCACCGGACGTGCTCGTGGTGGTCGACGCCGTGACGTCGCTGGGCGGCACCGCGGTGGAGGTCGACGCCTGGGGGGCCGACGTCTGCTACTCCGGCACGCAGAAGTGCCTCGCAGTCCCTCCGGGCCTCGCGCCGATCACCTTCGGTCCGCGTGCTGTCGAGCGTGTGCAGACCCGGCGGACCGCGGTGCAGTCGTGGTACTTCGACCTGTCACTGATCACGGGCTACCTCGACGAGCGCGCCTACCACCACACGGCGCCGGTCTCGATGCTCGCCGGCCTGCACGAAGGCCTGCGCATCGTGCTCGAGGAAGGCCTCGCGTCACGCCGGGACCGGCACGTGCGTGCCGGCACGCGCCTGCAGGCCGTGCTCGAGGACCGTGGGTACGGCCTCTTCGCGGCGCCAGGGGCGCGCCTGCCGCAGCTGACGACGGCGCTCGTGCCCGCAGGCATCGACGCGGCGGAGGTGCGGCGCAGGCTCCTGATGGAACGCAACCTCGAGATCGGTGCCGGTGTGGGCGCGCATGCGACGCGCATGTGGCGCATCGGGTTGATGGGCGAGAACGCGACCGACGCCGTCGTCGACGTGCTCCTCGACGCGCTGCCGGGTTGAGTCATGGGCTGTGCGGACGCACCAGCTCCGCTATCTCACTGTTCGCGTACCCCGCCCATGCCACATCGGTGCTCGTGTCGAGCGGTACGTCGAGAGGTCCCGGCGGCAGCGCCTCGACGACGACGCCGGCGGAGCGAGCAACCACGATCGCGGCGAGGTCGTAGGGATGCGCGCAGAGGCCGGTGGCCCCTCCGACGAGCGGACGCGGGTCGAGGACGGCCGCGTCGGCTCCTGCCGCGAGTCCCATGAGCTGGCCGCCCGTCGACAGGTAGGCGTCCTCGAAGAGCGGCCCCTCCAGATGTGACAGCACCGCGTCCTCCCACTGCGCGAGGGGCGACCGCGGGCGGTGCAGGCCGCGCACGACCGAGACGAACGTCCGCGCCACCTCGGCGCCGCTCCGCGGTGCGAGCGTGAACGGGTCCGGCGGCCCGCCGCGTGCGAGGTCGTCGCGGAATGCACGGGCGGCGGCGCCACGCGCGGCGTAC
>JAIBAC010000095.1 GCA_019695375.1 Acidimicrobiia bacterium | reverse complement strand
CCGTGCTCCGAAGTCGCCGCCCTGGCCTGTCGGTGCTCCAACGGAGCCGGCTAATGGATTCGAACCCTTGACCTGCGGTTTACAAGACCGCTGCTCTGACCACCTGAGCTACACCGGCGAGACGCGGGATGCTAGTTCCGCCCGGTGCGGGTGAGGCGGGGCGAGATCCAGCCCACCAGGTGGCCGCACACCACGCCGGTGAGCGAACCGGCGACGACGTCGCCGGGGTAGTGGACGCCGGTGTGCACACGTGAGTAGGCGACCCCGCCGGCGAGCAGCTGCAGCGGGACCGACAGCCACGGCATGCGCGTGGTCACAGCGGTCGCGAACGCGAACGCCGACGCCGAGTGGCCGGAAGGGAACGACGTCGACTTCGGCATCCGGACATGACGGTCGGAGACGGCGCCGACCCCGGGGACGGCACGATCCGGCCGGCTGCGGCGGGCGACGCGCTTGAGACCCTGGTTCACGACCAGTGACGCGAGCCCGATGGCGGCGATGCCGTCGACGGCGCTGCGGCGCCCCCTGGGTCCGCCGGCGACCGCAAGAGCACCGCCCACCGCGAACCAGATCATCGAGAAGTTGGCGGCGTCGCTGAGCCGTGCGATCGCACTGTCGAGGCCGGGCGTCTCGGTCGTGGCCACCGCGGCGTAGATCGCCTCGTCGATCGCGACGGCCTGGTCGCTAGCCTGCGCGAGCCATCCGTGCGGTTCGGCCCGTGTGACGCCGTCGATCTCTAGGGTGGGTGCACCCACCGGTTCGGCCATGCGGGCACTATAACGTCCCCGATGAAGCGTCTTGCCGCCCTCGGCGCCCTCCTCGCAGCCGTCATCGCGATCATCCTCGTGGTCGTCGGGGTGGCCGGCGACCTCTGGCGGCTCCTGTTCCTGATCCCGGCGCAGATCGTGTTGGTCCTCGGCGCGTGGTCGGCCCTCGTCCACACCGGCGCCCGGCGTTGGATCTACGCCGCCGTCGCCGTGATCGGTCTCGGCGCCTTCGTCGCCGTGCTCGTCTGGGCAGATGCGCTGCGGTGGCTGATCCCCGTCGCCGTCCTGCTCGCGGTCTCCCTCGCCCTCGCTCGCGTCGCCCTCGGCGTGCAGTCGTACAGCCACCACGCCGAGGAGGCCGTCGCGGCCCCGCCCCGCCACGCGGTGATGTTCATGAACCCCAAGTCGGGCGGCGGCAAGGTCGGCCAGTACGACCTCGTCGAGCTCGCCGAGTCCCTCGGCGCCGAGGTGCAGCTGATCGTGCCCGGCTGCGACCTCGTGCAGATGGTCAACGACGCCGTCGCTGCCGGTGCCGACATGCTCGGCGCTGCGGGCGGCGACGGGACCCAGGCGATCGTGGCGCAGATCGCGTCGGAGCACGACATCGAGTTCCTCTGCATCCCCGCCGGGACGCGCAACCACTTCGCCCTCGACCTCGGCCTCGACCGCGAGGACCCGCGGCCCGCCTTCGACGCCATCACCGACGGCAGCACCCACACGATCGACCTCGCCTACGTGAACGGACGCGTGTTCGTCAACAACGTGAGCCTCGGCGCCTACGCGAAGGTCGTCCAGGAGGACTCCTACCGCGACGCCAAGGTCGCGACGTTCCTGCAGCAGCTCCCTGAGCTGACAGGCCCCGAGGCCGAGCCGCTCGACATCGGGATCGCCGGCCCCGACGGTGCGGCGATCGAGGACGTCCTCGTCGTGCTCGTGTCAAACAACAGGTACAGCTTCGAGGGCCCCGGTGAGTTCGGCGTGCGTTCCAGCATCAGCGACGGTGTGCTCGGCGTCGTGACGATCTCCCTCGGCGGCGCGACCGACGTCGGCAAGCTCGTGGCGCGTGCCCAGGTCGGCAAGCTGGGCGACTTCGAGGGCTGGAGGGAGTGGGAGACGCCGACGCTCACGGTCACGAGCGGCGCGGCCGGCGTCGAGGCCGGCATCGACGGCGAGGCGCTCGTGCTCGACCCGCCGCTCGAGTTCACCGTCTCGCCCGGCGCCCTGAAGGTGCGCCTCCCACGGTCACGCCCGGACCGGAGCCTCCAGACCCGCCTCAACCTGTCCACGTTCGGACGCCTCACCCGCCTCGCGTTCACCGGCGGGTAGGGGCCGGCGGGTAGGGGTCGGCGGGTTGGAGCATGGGGTGGCCACATGTGGCCACCCCATGCTCCAACGTGGTCGTCCTGGCCGTCTTGTGCTCCAACGGGGATCGGGGTGCGTCACGGCCCAACGCCTTACGCGTTGAAGAGGCATGGGCACGAACACGGCGATCACGACCCGAGTCGGCGCAGCACTGGCACTCCTGGCCAATGCAGCGCGACATCAGCACGACCTGTTCACCCACGAGCAGGCAACCGAAGCCGGGCTCTCGACCCGCACGATCCGGCGCTACGTCGCCGAAGGCCGGTGGCGACGGCTTCATCCCGGTGTCTACATCGCGGGATCCGGTCGCGTCGACGACGTGGCACGAGCCTGCGCCGCAGTGCTTGCGGCAGGACCGACGGCGACGCTCAGCCACATGAGCGCTGTGGCACTCCACGGCCTGACCGCCTGGCCTCGCCTCGTGCATCTGACAGTCCCCCACGGGCGCCATCGGGACCTCGTCGGTGTGTGCTGGCACCAGAGTCGGGTCCTCTACGACGACGACCGCACCGTACGGCGGGGGATTCGCACGACCACCGTCGAGCGCTCTCTCCTCGATGCGGCGACTCAGGCCGAATGGGCGCTCATGACACGCCTCGTCGACGAATGCCTGAGGATCGGGCTGTCAGACATCGGTGCGCTGGCGTCGCGTGCTCTCGAGGTGCGACCCGATGGCCGCTTCGGGGGAAGCAGGTTGCGGAGGGTCCTCGCGACGGTTCCACTCATCGACGACGCCGACAGCGTGATGGAGATGGTCATGGGGCGGTTGCTGGTGGCCGCCGGCCTCGAGGGCTTCGTGCACCACCATGTCGTCGACACCGGCGGGGTCCGCTTCGAACTGGACTTCGCCTACCCAGATGAGCGGGTGGATGTCGAGTGCGACGGGGCCGCCTATCACGGCGGTCCGCTGGCCCGAGCCCGTGACCGCGAGCGAGACGCCGCACTCGCTGTAGCTGGATGGGCCGTGCGGCGATTCTCTTGGGTCGACGTCACCAAGAACGCGTCCCGGACCGTACGCCGCATCCGCGAAGCCCTAGCGCGGTAGCTGTTGGAGTCCCTCGCGGCCAGGACGTCGACTTTGGAGTCCCAGGCGGCCACATGTGGCCGCCTGGTGCTCCAACCGGGGTCGGGTCAGGCGGTGCGGGCCTCGCAGGCGATCTCGAAGGCGCGCTCCTCGGCGGCACGCTTCTGCAGGTGCGCCTCGAGCTTGCGCTTGATGCGCTGGATGGCGTTGTCGATCGACTTGGCGTGGCGGCCGAGGTCGTCGGCGATGTCCTGGTACGACTTGCCCTCGACGTAGAGGCGCAGCACCTCTTGCTCGAGCTGGGACAGGATCGTGCCCATCGAGCCACGCAGGCCGTTGACGTCCTCGAGGCTGATCACCGCACGGGCGGGGTCGAGGCTCTCGTCGCCGCCGATCATCTCCTCGACGGTGCGGTCGCTGTCGTCCTCGGAGCGGCTCACGTTGAAGCTCACGTAGGAGTTGAGCGGCTGGTGCTTCTGGCGGGTCGCGGTCTTGATCGCGGTGATGATCTGGCGGGTGATGCAGAGCTCGGCAAACGCACGGAAGGACGCCTGGCGGTCGTCGCGGAAGTCCCGGATCGCCTTGAACAGGCCGATCATGCCCTCCTGGTAGATGTCGTCGGAGTCGGCGCCGACGAGGAAGTAGCCACGGGCCTTGGTCCGGGCGAAGCGCTGGTAGCGCTGGAGCAGCACCTCGAGGGCGCCGTTGGTGCCCTCACGAGCCTCCGCGACGAGCTCCTCGTCACGCAGTGCATCGAGCTCGTTGGTCTGGATGAATCCCGCCAATTTGATCCCTCCGAGTGGTCGGGGCCGGACAGTGGGCGCGACCGAACCACCTGGGTGGTGCTGGTGCCTCGGACGCTCTGGTGCTGGTGCCGTGTCCCCCCGGCCCTGTTGAGAGAACCTTAAGACGTTTCTGAGAAGACCTCATACGGCAGAAGGGTGATTCTGGTTCCGTAGCTGAACACCGATAAGCCCGGCCTCGACCACCACCACTGACAGTGACCGCACCACCTAGGCCGGCACCCATGTTGACCTGCGCAAACACCTCCGCGAACCGACATCTGTAGGTACCGCGGCCACCCTCGTCTACGGAGAACTACGTAGGGAGATCTACGTCAAGTCGCGCTCAAGTTTCGCGCCCGACCGAGCGCGCACGACGCGCGGAGGCCTCGAAGACGGCGACCGCGACCGCCGTCGACACGTTCAACGAGGCGACATGACCCGCCATCGGGATGCCCACGAGGGCATCACAGGTCTCTCGGACCCGACGACGCAGCCCACGTCCTTCAGAACCGGCGACGATGACGATGTTCTCCTCGAACAGGGCGGATTCCTTCAGGCTCGCGGCGGAGCTCTCGAGGCCGACTACCCACATGCCCGAGTCCTTGGCACGTTCGAGCGTGACGGACAGGTTGACCACGGAGGAGACCGCGAGCCACTCGGCGGCGCCGGCCGCGGCCTTCTGCGCGGCAGCCGAAAGCGGGGCGCGGTTGCGGTCCTGCACGACGACGCCGTCGCCGCCGGCGGCCTCCACCACGCGGATCACGGCCCCGAGGTTGCGGGGGTCGACGACGCCGTCGAGCGCGACCACGAGTGTCGCGTCACCGAAGAGGTCGTCGGGATGGACCGACTCGAGCGGGACGGTCTCGGCGACGACGCCCTGGTGCGCGTCGATGCCGCAGAGCTCGCCGAGCTCGCCGGCGTCGGCCGCGACGACCGGGATCCGCGCCTCGTCGACGGCGGCCTCGATCTCGGCGGGCAACGTCGCCGTGTCCGCCACCCAGATCCGTGTCACCGGCCGGCGACCGGCGCGCAGGAGCTCGGCGACCGGCCGTCTACCTGCGACGACGGCGCCACTTCGCGCCTTCGGGGGAGTCCTCGACCGAGATCCCTGCTTCCGCGAGCCGGTCGCGGATCCTGTCTGCCGTGGCGTAGTCCTTCTCCTCGCGGGCACGCTGGCGCAACTCGAGCACCAGCTCCATCACGTCGGCGAGCGCCGTGTCCCCGCGCGCCGGTGGGGGCACGACCTGCAGCACCGAGTCGACGGCGGCGATCGCGGCGAGCAGGGCGGGCAGCTCGGCGGTCTCGTCACGGTCGACCGCGGCGTTGGCTCTCTTGACGAGGTCGAAGAGCACGGCCGTGGCGGCAGGCGTGTGGAAGTCGTCGTCCATCGCGGCCTGGAACGCCGCCATTGCGCCGGCCTCGGGCTCGGCGGCGACGATCGCGGGCGCTGCCCTCAGCGTCGCCGCATCGAGGCCGAGCGCCTCGGCCGCACGCTCGCACATCGTCGCGATGCGGTCCACGGCGGCCTCGGAGTCGGCCACGAGCGCAGGCGAGAAGTCGAGCTGGTTGCGGTAGTGGGTCTGGGCGACGAGGAGGCGGATCGCCTCGGGCGAGTAACGGGCCAGCGCGTCCTCGATCGAGAGGAAGTGCCCCGTCGACTTCGACATCTTGGCGCCCTCGAGGTTGACCATCCCCGTGTGCAGCCAGTACCGGGCGAACACGACGCCGTCGGCGGCCTCGGACTGCGCGATCTCGTTCTCGTGGTGCGGGAAGATGAGGTCGGAGCCGCCGCCGTGGATGTCGAAGGGATGGCCGCAGTAGGTGGCGGCCATCGCCGAGCACTCGATGTGCCAGCCGGGCCGGCCTGGCCCCCACGGCGACGGCCACGACGGCTCACCCTCCTTGGCGGCCTTCCACAGCGCGAAGTCGAGCGGGTCGCGCTTGTGCTCGCCCGGTTCGACGCGGGCACCTGCGTCGAGGTCCTCGATCGACTGGTGGCTCAGCTTGCCGTAGCCGTCGAAGCTGCGCACCGAGAAGAGCACGTCGCCGGAGGTGGACACGTAGGCGTTGCCTGACTCGACGAGGGACTCGACGAGGGCCACCATCGCGCCGACGTGGTCGGTGGCGCGGGGCGCGACGTCCGGAGGCATGACCCGCAGGCGCCTCATGGCGTCGTCCCACACGGCCTCGTACTTGCGTGCGACGGCGTCGGCGCTCACACCCTCGTCGCGGGCACGGGCGATGATCTTGTCGTCGACGTCGGTGTAGTTCGACACGAACTTGACGTCCCAGCCCGCGAAGACGAGGTAGCGGCGGATCAGGTCGAAGCTGATCGCCATGCGCCCGTGGCCGAGGTGGGGCGGTGCGTACACGGTGGGGCCGCACACGTACATCGAGATGTGCCCGGGCCGCAGCGGCTCGAACTCGACGACGCCGCGCGCGGGAGTGTCGTACAACCTCACGGGCGCTGATGTTATCGGCCGCCCGCAGGACGGCCCCGCCGTCCCGCGACTGTCACGACCGCCAGCGCCGCGATGCCCTCGCCGCGTCCGGTCAGGCCGAGGCCGTCCGTGGTCGTGGCCTTGACGCTCACACGCCCGACCTCGATCGCGCACGCACGGGCCAGGTTCGCCCGCATCCGGTCGCGGTGCGGAGACACCCGCGGGGCCTGCGCCACGACGGTCGCGTCGACGTTGAGGATCGTCCAGCCTCGTTCCGCCACCATGGCCACCACCTCTGCGAGCAGCACGGCGCTGTCGGCACCGGCGAAGGCGGGGTCGCTGTCGGGGAAGTGGTCGCCGAGGTCCCCGAGCGCGGCCGCACCGAGCACAGCGTCGGCGACGGCGTGGAGCACGCAGTCGGCGTCGGAGTGGCCGGCGAGGCCGGCGGGGTGCTCGATCGCGACGCCGGCGAGCACCACGGGACCCGGCCCTCCGAACGCGTGCACGTCGACGCCGAAGCCGGTGCGCACGTCGGGCCAGTCCGGTCGGCTCGTCGGCTGATCGGCCACGACACCTCATCAAAGTCTCGACGTGCTCTCAGTGCGAGCACAGCTACGTCCCCGACAGTGTCCCGAGGAGATCACCACCACCAGGGCGGGACCGCAGCAGTCTACGGTGGCGGTGACGACGACGAACCCGCCCGAACGGAGACGACGATCACAGGAACGACGCTACCGATGACACTCACCACGATGCAGTCGATCGCCGAAGAGCTACGTCTGCGTGCGATCTGGTACGACCAGCCCCTCGACTACACCGCCGGGATAAACGCCGTGATCCGCGAGATCCAGCGCCATCTCGAGCTCGAAGACGGAGACGTCGCCACGCACCGGACCGCCGTCTGACGCCCGCAGGCGTCCATCGCCAGGCGTCGTGAGCCGCGTCAGGTCCCGCCGAGGGCGTCCCGCATGGCTTCGAGGTCCTCGGCACGTGTGAGCTTGACGTTGCCCGCCTCGCCCCCGATCACCACCACCTTGGCACCGTGCCTCTCCACGAGCGCCGCGTCGTCGGTCGCAGCGACGCCGGTGGCCCGCCTCGCCTCGTGCGCATCCCGCAGGACGGCCGCCCTGAAGACCTGAGGCGTCTGCACCACGACGAGGCGGTCGCGGTCGAGGGTGCGGACGACGACACCATCCGCGTCGACCTCCTTGACCGTGTCGACGACCCCGAGCGCCGGGACGACGGCGTCGATCCCCGGTTCGAGCGCGGACACGCACCGCCGCAGGAGACCGGGCGTCGCGAGCGGACGCGCGGCGTCGTGCACCGCGATCACGTCCACGTCTCCGGGGACGGCACCGAGGCCGGCGGCAACCGAAGCCGGCCGGTCGGCACCACCGGCCACGACGGCGACGACCTTGTCCTGGCCGACCGCGACGGCGGCGTCCGCCGCTGCCACGGGGTCGGCGACGACGACGACCGCATCGCTCACCGGCGCGACCGCCCGTACCGACCTCAGGATCACGCTCGTCCCGGCGAGGTCGCGGAACTGCTTGGGCACCCCTCCGAGGCGCGTACCGGCACCTGCGCCGACCACGATCGTCCACAGCATGGCCGAATGATGTCACCGGGGTGAGGGGTTGGATGACCAGGCGGCCAGCTACGGGGGTTTGGATGACCAGAGGCGCGGTTTTGCGCGTCCCTGTCATCCAACGCCGCAGGTGGCCGGATCGTCATCCAACGTCAGGCGTCGGCGGGGGCGGCGGCCTCGTCGGAGCGGCGTGCGAAGAGCATGCGGCCCGCAGACGTCTGGTGGGCGCTCGTGACGATCGCCTCGACCACGAGGCCGATGGAGCCCTGCGCGTCGCTGACGACGACCATCGTGCCGTCGTCGGTGTAGCCGACGCCCTGGTGCTCCTGAGTGCCCTCGGCCTCGATCTTGATGCGCATCTGGTCGCCGGGCACGACCGGTGGGCGCACGGCCTCGACGAGGCGGTTCACGTTGCGCACCTCGATGCCCTGCAGCTCCGCCACCTTCTGCAGCGCGAAGTCGGTCGTGAGCAACGGCACCGACAGCCTCAACGCGAGGCGGACGAGCTTGGCGTCGACCTCGTCGACCTCGGGCAGGGCATCCTCGAGCACGACGAGGTCGGTCTCGGTGCGGAGCACATCGAGCACCTCGAGGCCGCGGCGGCCGCGCCGGCGGCGTTTGCGGTCCCCGGAGTCGGCGATCGCCTGGACCTCCTCGAGCACGAACTGAGGCACGAGCAGGGGCTCCTCGAGGAAACCCGCTCGCGAGACTGCGAGCAGGCGGCCGTCGATGATCGCCGACGAATCGACGAGGACACCCGCCACGTCGGCACGGGTCGGGTACCCGTCGCGGGGCGCGAAGCCGGCGGAGAGGCCCATCATGCGCAACAGATCGGCGCTCTTGCGGCGTGCGATGCGGAACCCGAGGGATGCCAGCAGCCACGTGACGAAGGCCCCGACCGGCACCGCCCACAGCGGAGACGTGAGCACGAGCAGCGGCATGGTGACGAGGACGCCACCCGCGATGCCGATCAGACCGCCGACGGCACCGGCCATCACCTGCGCCGTGGGCGTGCGGTCCACCTGGTCCTCGACGACGCCGAACGCGCGCTGGAGGTAGCGGCCCACGGCACCGCCGATCACGTAGCCGGCGGCGGCGCCGAGGAGGGACAGGACCAGCGTCGCCGACCCCGACTCGCGCAGCAGGTCGGGGAGCCAGACCGGTTCGCTGCGCCCTATGCGGTAGCCGAGCCCGGTCGTGAGGAGCACGACGAAGAAGCGCGCCACCTCGATGAACGTGTTGGTCGCCCGACTCGATGCCATCGTTTCAACGTCGGCACGGCGCCGGGCCGGTTTGAGGACTCCGCGCGCGGGTGCCGGGGCTCAGCTGTAGCGGTCGAGGATCGACGACTCGGCGAGGCGGGCGAGCCCTTCCTTGATCTGCAGGGCACGGACCTCGCCGACACCGTCGATCTGCTCGAGCTCGCCCATCCCCGCGTTGAGGATCTTCTGGAGGCTGTCGAAGCGGCCCACGATGCGGTCGACGAGCGTCGACGACAGCCGCGGGATGCGCGACAGGAACCGGAACCCCCGCGGCGTCATCGCGCTGTCGATGCTGCCGCCCGCGATGCCGAGGACCTGCGCGACGGTGTAGAGGTCGGGTAGGCGTTCCATCGACAGGTGCACGAGCGCCTCGAGCGCCTGCGCGACCGAATCGACGCCGCTGTCGGCGAGGTAGTCGCGGGTCACGAGCTCGAGCTCGTGGTCGATGCCGGCGGCGAGCTCGTCCACCTGCAGGTGCAGGAGGCGGCCTTCGATGCCGAGCTCGACGAGCAGCATCTCGGTCACCTCGCTGATGCGGCGCACCATCTCGCCACGCTGGAGCACGAGGAGGACGTCGCGGGCGGTCACGAGATCCTCGACCTCGAGCGCCGACAGCGATGCGCTGACCGCGTCGAAGCGGGCCCGATAGCGCTCCAGCGTCGCCGCCGCCTGGTTCGCACGGCTCAAGACCCGTGTGATCGGCTGCAGCAGGTGCTTCTGGTCGCCGCGGTACATCGAGATCTGACCCATGCGCGCTGACACCGACACGACCGGCACCCCGGTCTCACGTGCGGTCTTCTCGGCGCTGCGGTGCCGGGTCCCCGTCTCGGTCGTCACCTGGTCGGCGTCGGGGACGAGGTGCACGTTGGCGCGGACGATGACCTCTGCCTGCTCGTCGAGCACGATCGCGCCGTCCATCTTGGACAGCTCCGAGAGGCGCTGAGGGGTGAGCTGGGCCTCGATCAGGAACCCGCCGGTGCAGATGCGCTCGACCTTCGGGCCGCAGCCGAGCACGATCAGCCCGCCCGAGTCCGCGGCGAGGATGCGGTCGATCCCCTCGCGCAGCGGTGTGCCCGGTGCGATGAGGGTCAGGGATTCGAGCATCCCCTTGCTGATGAGCTCGTCCACGTCGATACGGTAACACGGCCCCAGACGCCGGTTCACCGATGGGCGCCCGTCCCGGACCCGACGGTGAGCAGCGCGAGCGCCTCCCCGACCTCGGCGACGGCCACCACCGCAGTACCGTCCCCGGCCGCCCCGCGCGCCGTGTGCACCGATCCGACGGGGACGACCACCCGCGCGAAACCGACCCGCGACGCCTCACGCACCCGGCGTTCGAGGTGGGGTACGTCGCGCACCTCGCCCGCGAGGCCGACCTCGCCGATCCATGCCGTGTCGGAGGCGACCGCCCGGTCCGTCAGCGACGACGCCACCGCGACGCACACGGCGAGGTCGGCGGCGGGGTCGTTGATGCGCACACCGCCGGCGGCGGAGACGAACACGTCGCAGAGGCCGACGGGCAGGCCGAGGAGCTTGTCGAGCACGCCGCTGAGGACGGTCACGCGATTGGGGTCGAGCCCGTTGACCGAACGGCGCG
>JAIBAC010000094.1 GCA_019695375.1 Acidimicrobiia bacterium | reverse complement strand
CCCGAGCGTGACTCGTACGCCTCCTCGAGCGTCTCGGCCTCGTAGGTGATACGGCGCCCCACGGCTTCGCTCAGCGCACGGGCCACGTCGGACATCGTGACCAGACGCGGACCGGTCAGGTCGTAGGTGCGGCCGGCGTGGGTAGATGCCGCGGCGAGCACGGCTGCCGCCGAACGTGCCACGTCGTCGCGTGCGACGGGAGCGAGCGCCCCGTCTCCGGCCGGACCGCGAATCACACCGCCTGGCCCCACCAGCAGCGGCAGGTAGTCCAGGTACTGGCTGTCGCGCAGGAACGTGAACGCGAGGCCCGAGGCGCGCACGTGCGCCTCGGTGTGCCAGTGATCGCGACCGAATGTGAACGTGGCGTCGGGGGCCGCCGCCAGGAAGCTCAGGTAGACGATGTGTTCGACACCGGCAGCCAGCGCGGCGTCGACGGCGCTCGTGTGCAGTGCGACGCGGTCTGGGCTCTCCGTCGCCGAGACGAGGAAGAGCGTCACGACGCCCTCGAGCGCCGACCGCATCGCGGGGCCGTCGCCATAGTCCGCTACCGCGACGTCGACCCCGTCCAGCTCCGGTGCACGCCGGCGATCGCGCACGACACAGCGCGGCGCGGCACCTGAACCGGCCAGCAGGCGCGCCACGCGTCCACCGATCTCTCCGCTGGCCCCGGTGACCGCCACCGATTCCGTGGGTGGCGAGCTCACTCCGCCTCCAGCGCTTTACGTGCCGCGTCCAGGTCTGCCTGCTCCTCGGGATCCACGTCCGGCCACGAGAGGTCCAGCGCGTCGAGCGTCGACACGAGGATGCCGGCCACCATCGCCCGCATCGTGGGCTTGTGATCGGCAGGGACCACGTACCACGGGGCCCATGGGGTGGACGTCGCCGTGATGAGCTTCTCGTAGGCGTCCATGTAGTCGTGCCAGCGGCCTCGTTCGGCGAGATCGGCGCTGTTGAACTTCCAGTGCTTGTCCGGGTCGTCGAGGCGCGCCAGGAAGCGCTTGCGCTGCTCCGCCTTCGAGACGTGGAGGAAGAACTTCACGACCTTGGTGCCGTTGCGGTCCAGATGGCGCTCGAACGCGTTGACGTCCTCGAAGCGGTCGTCCCAGAACGAGGGGCGCTCGGGCCCGTAGGGGAGCCGCTGCTTCTCGAGGAGCTCGGGGTGGACGCGGGTGACGAGCATCTCCTCGTAGTAGGAGCGGTTGAAGATGCCGATGCGGCCCCGTTGTGGGAGAGCCGTCATGCAGCGCCACAGGAACGTGTGCGCCAGCTCCTGTGAGGACGGCGCCTTGAACGAGGTCACCTCGCAACCCTGTGGGTTGACACCGGTGAGCACGTGCTTGATCGTGCCGTCCTTGCCTGCGGCGTCCATCGCCTGGAACACGACGAGGACCGCGTACCGGTCCGACGCGTAGAGGACCTCCTGCAGGGCGGACAGCTCCTCGACGTAGGAGCCGAGGAAGTCGCGCGCTGCCGCCTTCCGCTCGCTCTTGGACATCCCGTCGGGTCCCGGGAACCAGTCGGTGTCACGACGTCCGAGGCGTGCGGGTTCGCCGGGCGCGACACGCAGGGTGCGCACGACACGGCGTTCGAGCCCCGCAGCCACGCGTCAGCCGATCCGCGCCGCGAGGCGCTCACGGGTCGTCTCGCGTGCCCAAGCCTCGGCCGCGACGACATCATCGACGCTGCAGGGCTCAGACACCTCGTGGCGCGCGAGCGTCTCCTCGACAGCGGCCGGGACGTCGAGGAACCCGCACCCGCCGGCGAGGAACGCGGCGACCGCCTCCTCGTTGGCTGCGTTGAGGACAGCGGGGGCGTCGCCACCGGCACGGCCCGCGGCACGAGCGAGGCCGAGCGCGGGGAACGCGTCGGTGTCGGGCAGCTCGAAGGTGAGGTCGCCGAGAGTCGCCCAGTCGATGCGGCCGACCGGATCGTCGAGTCGGTCCGGATACGCCAGCGCCCATGCGATCGGCTGGCGCATGTCGGGCAGGCCCATCTGCGCCTTGGCCGACCCGTCGACGAGCTCGAGGATCGCGTGCACGATCGACTGGGGGTGCACCACCACGCCGATCTGGTCATAGGAGAGGTCGAAGAGCTCGTGCGCCTCGATCACCTCGAGGCCCTTGTTGAACAGCGTCGCCGAGTCGATCGTGATCTTGGCGCCCATGCTCCACGTCGGGTGGTGGAGGGCCTGTTCGACGGTGACCGCGGCGAGCTCTGCACGGGTCAGGCCCCTGAACGGTCCCCCTGACGCGGTGAGGACGAGGCGCGCGATCTCGTCGCGGGGCTCACCACGGAGCACCTGTGCAGACGCTGCATGCTCGGAGTCCACGGGAACCAGGCGGCCACCACCACGCTCGCGGGCCGCGCGGACGACCGGGCCGCCGGCAACCAGCGACTCCTTGTTCGCGAGCGCGAGCGTGCGGCCCGCCTCCAGTGCGGCCACCGTCGCGCGCAGCCCGACCATGCCGACCACGCCGTTGAGCACCACGTCGCAGTCCTGCATCGCGGCGAGCTCCACCAGACCCTCGGCTCCCGTGCAGACGGCGACGCCAGGGGGCAGGTCGGCGGCAGGCGGGGGCGGCGCTGCCGCGACGCAGATGGCTTGCGGGCGGAACTCCCACGCCTGGCGCACCACCTCGTCGACGCTCGTCGCCGCGGCGAGTGCGACGACCTCGAAGCGGTCCGGGTGTCTGCGGCACACGTCGAGCGCCTGCGTGCCGATCGAGCCGGTCGAGCCGAGCAGGACGAGCCGGCGCCGGGTCGCGGCGCCGTTACCCGACATCGGCGAGACCCATCGTGAGGAGGAACACGTAGGCGACGGGCAGCGCGAAGAGCATGCCGTCGAGGCGGTCCATCATGCCTCCGTGGCCGGGCAGGATCGACGCGACGTCCTTGATCCCGAGCTCGCGCTTGAACAGCGATTCGGACAGGTCACCGGCGGTGGCCGCGACTGCGACGAGGATCGAGAGTGCGAACATCTGGCCCCAGGACCCCGCGACCGGCACCGACGGGTACAGCCAGCCGTGGAGGCCGGTCACGACGAGCCCTGCGACGATGGTCGTGGCCACCGCGCCGAGGAAACCTTCGAGACTCTTGTTGGGGCTCACCGACTGGAAGAAGGGCGTGTGCCCGAGGTTCGCGCCCCACCCGTAGGCCGCCACGTCACACACGATCGTGAGGATGACGACGACGAGGAGCAACGCGAAGCCGTGCTCGAGGCGCAGGGTCAACATCGCGAAGCAGCCGGCCACGCCGACATGGGCGAGGCCGAGTGCGCTGAGCGTCGCGTCGCGGGGCGGCACCGACGGTGCCGCGTCGGGGACGAACCAGAGGACGGCAGCCACGAACGCGGCGAGCGCCAGCGCTCCCAGGGCCTCGATCCCGTAGAAGTAGGTCGTCACCACCATTGCTGCGACGGCGAGGACGCCGAGAATCGCCGCAGGACGGCGTGTGAGCTGTGACAGCGCCGACGCAGCACCGTCGCCGGCCGCCTGCCCATCGCCCGCGACGAACTGGTTCAAGGCGCCGTAGAACTCGACGGCGCCCCACACGATCAAGAGCCCGGCTAGGGCCGCGAACGCCGGGCGGCCCAGGAGGATGAACACCAGCGCGACGACGCCGAATGCGAGCCCGGTGACGACCTTCGTGACGGCGCTCGGACGCCGCGCCAGCTCCACCGCCGGCGATACGTCGCCGTCGCCGGCGGCGACGGCGCCGGCCGGCTCCCCCACGACCACTGCTGCACCGTCGTCACTGCCATCGGCGCCGCGGGGGACCTGGTCCGCGCTGACCTTGATGATCTCACCCGTGTCGGAGCGGTCGAGGCGCACACCCGTCACACCGGCGGCGGCTGTGGCCGCGCTGCCGGCGGGACCGTCGTCGACGTCGCCGGCCGCGGCGGCGTCGGTTCCAGGAGACCGGATCGCCGCGGCGTCGGGTGCGGGAGGCTCGGTCCCGACGGCGTCGGGTTCGGTAGGTTCCGCCTCCAGCTCCTCGGGTCCGGTGTCCGCCGCCACCACATCGGTCTCGGCTCCTCCCCCGTCAGCAGACGCCGGCTCGCTGTCCCCGGAGTCGGTGCCTGCGTCCGCCGTCCCGGCGGTAGGGCTTGCCATGTCCTCCCCGTCGGTCACCGACGTGGCGCCCTCGCCCATGCCGGCGTCGGCGTCGGCAGGGGCGGCGTCACCTGCGATCGGCTGTTCCATCGTCGCGGTCGCTGTCGCGTCGTCGTCGGCGTCCGCGACGTCGGGAGCCTCCGCATCGTCCGGGAGACGTGAGCCCCCAGATCCGGGGCCCATCGCCGGCAGCGGCATCATCGCGGGGTCCTCGTCGGAGAAGACCCGCACGCGCGGTCCCGCGGGCGAAGCGCCCGGCGGTGGAGCTGGGGACGCGGGCGCCTCCCCGTCGTCGGCGGGGACGGGATCGGGCGGAATGATCCGCAGATGCGATTGCGGGTCCTCGGGCTCCTCGCTCGGAGGCGGCGCCGGGCCTTGGTCGCTCATCGTCGTCAGTCCTCGAGTAGCTCTTGCTCCTTGTGCTTCAGGAGCTCGTCGATCTCGGCGACGTACTTGTCGGTCAGGCCCTGGAGGCGCTTCTCGGAGCGGCGCAGGTCGTCCTCGGAGATCTCGCCGTCACCCTCGAGGTGCTCGAGGTCCTTCTTCGCGCGGTGGCGCAGGTTGCGGACCGAGACCCGGTGCTCCTCGGCCTTCGCCTTCACGAGCTTGACCAGGTCCTTGCGCCGCTCCGCCGACAACGGCGGGAACGTGAGCCGCACGGTGGATCCATCCGTGGAGGGGTTCAAGCCGAGGTCGGAGTTCCGGATCGCCTTCTCCACCGACGAGACGGCGTTCTGGTCGTACACGTTGACGAGCAAGGTGCGGTGGTCGGGCACGCTGATCGAGGCCAGTTGCTGCAGTGGGGTCTCGGCTCCGTAGTAGTCGATGCGCAGGCGCTCCACCAGGCCCGGTGCCGCGCGGCCGGTGCGCACCCCGGCGAAGTCCTCCTTGGTGACGGAGACGGCCTTGGACATGCGGTCCTCGATGTCGGCCAAGACGGTGTCGACGCTCATCAGCCACCTCCGTGAAACACGAGTGTGCCGATGTCGTCTCCCCAGACGACCCGGCGCACGTTCCCCTCGACCATCAGGTCGAAAACGACGATCGGGATGTCGTTCTCACGACAGAGCGCGATCGCCGCGGCGTCCATGACCTTGAGGTTACGTTGCAGCACTTCGGTCGAGTCGATCCGCTCGAGCCTCTTGGCTGCCGGGTCGAGCTTCGGGTCGGCGGTGTAGACGCCGTCGACGTGGGTCGCCTTGAGGATCACCTCCGCACCGATCTCCGCCGCGCGCAAGGCGGCGGTGGTGTCGGTGGTGAAGAACGGGTTGCCGGTCCCGGCGGCGAAGATCACGACCCTGCCGAGGTCGAGGTGGCGGATGGCGCGGCGACGCACGAAAGGCTCGGCGACCTCCTGCATGGTGATCGCCGACTGGACACGGGTCGGGACCCCGACGCGCTCGAGCGCGTCCTGGAGCCCGAGGGCGTTGATGACCGTCGCGAGCATGCCCATGTTGTCGGCGGTCGCGCGGTCCATGCCGGCTGCCGCGTCGGAGAGCCCACGCCAGAAGTTCCCGCCGCCGACCACGCATGCGACCTGGACCCCACGCGAGCGCAGCTCGGCGACCTGGTCGGCATAGCTCGCGACGACCGTCGGGCTGATCCCGCGGCCGACCTCGGGATCGGCGAAAGCCTCGCCGGACAGCTTCAGCAGGATGCGCGACCACCGCGGGGGATCCGCAGGGTCGATGCCAGGAGCGGGCAGATCGTCGAGGCCGGTGCGGGCGCCTCTGGGCGAGGGGTCGGCCTCGGCCTTCATCGGCCCGCCTTCCTCACGCCCCGGATTCCTCACCGATCTCGAAGCGGGCGAAGCCCACGACCCGCGCCTTTCCGCCCGACTCGGAGTCCAACCACTGGCGCACCGACTTCTTGTCGTCCTTGACGTAGGGCTGCTCGAGCAGAGCCGCCTGCTTGACGTACTTCTTGACGGCGCCTTCGGCGATGCGGGGCACGATGTCCTCCGGCTTGCCCTCCTCGCGTGCCTTGGCCTCGGCGACGCGGCGCTCGTCCTCGAGCTCGGCGGGATCCACCTGGTCGGCCTCGAGCACGCTCGGGCGCGCGAACTGGATGTGGAGGGCGACCTCGTGGGCGAGCTCGCGCAGCTTGTCGGCGGCGACGTCGCCGTCCATCTCGACGACGACACCCTTCTTCGCCCAGCCGCCGGTGCGGTGCAGGTACACGTCGAGGACACCGGACTCGGTCTTGACGAAGTGCGCCTTGTCGACCTGGATCTTCTCGCCGAGGTTGATGGCGGCACCCTCGACGAGCTCCGTGATGCGCTCCTCGAGCGCTCCGGATATCTCATGGGTGGCGGCGTCGAAGACCGCACGGGCGACGTCGGTGGCCAGCGCACCGAACTGCTCACCCTTGGCGACGAAGTCGGTCTCGCACGCGACCTGCACGAGGGCGGCCGAACGGCCGTCCTCGGCCACGAACGCCTCGACGAGGCCTTCGCCGGCCGTGCGCGCCGAGCGCTTGTCGAGCGATGCGAGCCCCTTCTGGCGCAGGTAGTCCTTCGCGGCGTCGAAGTCGCCGCCGTTCTCCTCGAGCGCCTTCTTGCAGTCCATCATCCCTGCGCCGGTGCTCTCGCGCAGTTCCTTGACGTCGGCTGCGGTGACTGCCATCAGGACTCCCCGGAGTCTGTCGCTGCCTCCGATTCGGCGGCGGCCTCCGCGGCCTCGGCTGCGTCCGTGTCAGCGGTCGCTGCGTCGGCATCGGCCGCGACCTCGGTCTCGGCGCTCGACTGGACCTCGTTGCCGGCAGCGTCCTCTGCGCTGGCGGCCTCGGCCTCCGCCTCGGCCGCCTCGATCTTGGCGCGCTGGTCGGCGCGACGCATCTCGGCCGCCTCCTCGCGTGCGCGCTCCTCCTCGTAGGCGCGGGCGTCGAGCTCGGCCTGACGCCGCTTCTCCTCGGCGTCGGGGTCGACCTTGGGCTTGCGCGGACGGCGTGCACCGAGGAGGCGGCCCTCCTCGACGGCGTCGGCGATGATGCGGCACAGCAGCACACCCGAGCGGATCGCGTCGTCGTTCGCCGGGATCCCGTACTGGACCTCGTCGGGATCGCAGTTCGTGTCGAGTGCCGCGACCACCGGCACACCGAGCTTGTTCGCCTCGGTGACGGCGATGTGCTCCTTGCGCGTGTCGATGATGAACACGGCATCGGGAACACGTGTGAGCTTGACCATGCCACCGAGGTAGCGGTGCAGCTTCGCCTTCTCACGCCGCAGACGCAGGGCGTCCTTCTTGCGCATCTCCTCGAACGCGCCCGAGGTCTCGAGCTCCTCGAGCTCGCGCAGGTAGTCGATGCGGCTGCTGATCGTCTGGAAGTTCGTGAGCATGCCTCCGAGCCAG
The DNA here is from genome assembly GCA_019695375.1 of Acidimicrobiia bacterium. Classification (GTDB taxonomy): domain Bacteria; phylum Actinomycetota; class Acidimicrobiia; order UBA2766; family UBA2766; genus JAIBAC01. The sequence continues at coordinate 3,453 of JAIBAC010000094.1, read as the reverse complement.
CGGTAGTTGACGTAGGGCATGTCGCAGCGCTCGGCAGCCTCGCGGATGGCGTCGGTCATCTGCCGCTTGGTGCTCACGAACAGGATCGAGCCGCCGTCGGCGACGAGCTCGCGCACGAACCCGTACGCGTCCTCGATACCGCTCAGCGTCTGGCGCAGGTCGATTATGTAGATGCCGTGACGCTCGCCGTAGATGAAGCGCTTCATCTTCGGGTTCCAGCGCCGGGTCTGATGCCCGAAATGGACACCAGCCTCCAGCAGCTCGCGAGCGGACACGACGCTGCCGCGCCTCTGCGTGGTCGCCACGGTGCCTCCTGGGAAGTGCTGGTTGAACCTCCGCCCGTGCATCCCGCGGCGAACCGTGGCTGGTCGCCGCCGCTCCCCGCTCGAAACCGGCATGCTCGCTGCGGAGCTGCCGGCCACCACGGGCGGGGATCTGCCGGACGTGTGGAATTGACGGCGAGCGTACCACCGCCGGGCCGAGCCGCAAGAGACGACGCAGCGTCCACCCCGCGACGCGCTCAGCGCACGAGGACCGCGCGACGCCGCGACAGGTGCGGGAGGGGATCGACGTAGAGGCCGTCGACCTCGAGGCCGAGGTGCACGCTCGGCCCAGCTCGCGGGTCGCCGTGCCCCGCGCCCGAGACGCCGACGCGGTCCCCTGTCCTCACCACCGCACCCGACGCGACCTCGACACGCCCCAGATAGCTGAGATGCACGACGACGTCACCCGGCGCGCCGGTGCCGCCCGCGACCTCGATGCTCAGCGTCACGTTGCCCGCGACCGCACCTGCATAGGACACGGTCCCGGTGACCGGGGATCGCACGACGGTGCCCACCGGCGTCGCGATGTCGACTCCGCGATGACCGGGCGAGTAGCGGCCGGTCGCGTCGAACGGGCGCACGATCGGGCCGGCAACCGGCGCCGCGAGGGTCGGGGCGGCGACCGCGAGCACCACGCTCAGGAGCGCCGTCAGCGCAGAGACCACTGGATCCTCCTCCGGACGGTTGCCTTACGTCGGGGAAGCTCGATCCGGGGAAGCTCGCGTGCCTGAGGTGGCCTCAGGCGTCGGACATGCGCGACCGCAGCATGAGCACGGCCTTGGTGTGCATCTGACACACCCGTGACTCGGTCACGGCGAGGACCTGGCCGATCTCGGCCAGCGTGAGGCCCTCGTAGTAGTACAGCGTGATCACGATCTTCTCGCGCTCAGGAAGGCGGTTGATCGCCTCGGCGAGCAGGTGGCGGAGCTCCTCGACCTCGAACGCGGCCGTCGGGTCCTGGCCGCCGGTGTCCGCGAGGGTGTCACCGAGGGTCAGGTTGTCGCCCTTGTCGCCTCCGAGGCCGATCAGCTCGTCGAGCGCCACGAGGCCCACGAACGAGATCTGCGTGAAGATCTGCTGGAACTCCTTGTCGCTGATGCCGAGCTCCTCGGCGACCTCCGCATCCGAAGGTGTGCGACCGAGCTTGTGCTCGAGTGTCGAGTAGGCGCGCTCGACCATGCGTGCCTTGGCGCGGACGCTGCGCGGGACCCAGTCGTAGCTGCGCAGCTCGTCGATGATCGCCCCACGGATGCGGCTGATCGCGTAGGTCTCGAACTTGATGCCACGCTCGGTGTCGAACTTGTCGATCGCGTCGATCAGCCCGAACATCCCGTACTGGACGAGGTCTGCCTGCTCGACGTTGGACGGCAACCCGACCGACACGCGACCGGCGACGTACTTCACCAGCGGCGAGTAGTGCACGATGAGCTTGTCGCGGGCGTCCTTGTCGCCCTCACCGTGATACGCCACCCAAAGCCGGCGTATGTCCTCGATCTCTTGGGTGTCGTTCACGCGCTGGCATCCAGTCGCAGGTCGTCAAGCCCTCGGGTGTGTTCGCTCGAACGCGGTGCGTAGCGAGTCCCCGGTCACGTGAGTATAGGTCTGCGTCGTGGTGAGGGACGCGTGGCCGAGGAGCTCCTGCACGGAGCGCAAGTCGGCACCGCCTTCGAGCAGGTGCGTCGCGCATGCGTGGCGCAGGGCATGGGGTGAGAACGGCGCCAGTCGCTCGAGCACGCGTCGCACGTCGCGTGTCGACATGGGCCGTCCGGACGAGTTGACGAAGACGCGCTCCTCGGCGGCTGTGCCGGGCTTCGACTCCACGCCCGCGGCGCTGATGATCGCAGCACGGGCTGCGCCGGTGTAGGCGTCGAGCGCCGTGATCGCCGGATCACCGAGGGGGACCTGGCGCTGTTTGGAGCCCTTTCCCCAGACGACGAGCCATCCGTTCGCGAAGTCGCCGAAGCACATCCCGACGAGCTCGGACACCCGCAGCCCGGACCCGTAGAGCAGCTCGACGATCGCACGGTCGCGCACCCCGATGGGGGTGGCGTCGCATCGTTCGAGGAGGTCCTCGACACCTGCGACCGAGGGCACTCGCGGTAGGCGGTGCTCGAGCTTGGGAGCGCTGAGGCGCAGTGCCGGGTCCGTGTCGATGGCACCGAGACGGTGCAGGTACCGGAAGAACGATCGCAGCGACGATGCCTTGCGTGCGACCGTCGAGCGCGCATAGCCGAGCGTTGACAGGGCGGCGAGGTAGGACCTCAGGATGCGCCGGTCGACGCCGGCGGGATCGGCGACCCCCGCGCGTGCGCAGCGGCGCGCGAAGTCCTCGAGGTCGCGCCGGTAGGCCGCGACGGTGTTCGGGGAGTACCTGCGTTCGAGCGCCACGTGGTCGCAGTAGCGCGCCACGGCGGCGGCGAACGCGGGCGCCACGGTGACGTCTTCGACGGCCGCCATCTCGATGACGGTACAGCAGGCGCGAGGCCCCGATGACGTCAATCCATCTCACGGCATGGTCCCCTCGCTCGCGACCGGCAGGCGCACGACGGTCGACGGCTGCGGGAACTCGACGTAGCCGTCGAGCTCGAGGCGTCCGAGCCCACCGAGGACGTCGACGAGAGACCGCCCGGCGCGCCGCGCGACGTCCTCGATCGAGGCCGGCACGTAGTCGACCGCAGCGAGCAGCTCGGCAGCGTCCACGTCGAGGCCGGGAAGCGGCGCGGGCGCGTCGGCTCGGGCAGCGCCGCGCTCGCGTGCGATGCCGAGCGCGACGAGGACGTCGTCGGTACCGCAGCAGAGCTCGACACCGTCACGCAGCAGCGCGTTGGTGCCTGCCGACGTGTGCGCCCACGGGAAGCCCGGCACGGCGAGCACGGGCCGGCCGAGGTCGCGCGCGTGCCGTGCCGTCGAGAGGGCGCCGCCGGACGCCGCAGCCTCGACGACCACGACGACGTCGGCGATTCCCGCGATGATCCGGTTGCGCACCGGGAACCGCCACCCAGGTGAGTCGCAGGCGGGCGCGACATGGCTGATCAGCGCGCCGCCCGCCTCGACGATGTCGGCCGCGAGCGGGAGATGGGCGCGGGGCGACACCCGGTCTAGGCCGCCTGCGATCACAGCGGCCGTGTGC
>JAIBAC010000006.1 GCA_019695375.1 Acidimicrobiia bacterium | reverse complement strand
TCTCGCCAGCTCGGGGCCACCCGTGCGGCACACGACCGGCATGCGTCCAGGCGTGGCGACCACAGTCGCCGGTCCTTTCAACAGGACCGTGCTGCCCCAGTCCTGCGCCGCATCAACCGCCGATGCCACACGGTGGACACCCGCGCCGACCTCACCGCCGAGACGTGCGAACTCCCCCTCGTGCGGCGTCAGGACGGTCGGCGCGCGGCGCTCCCGCAGGCTCGCCGGCTTCGCGTTGTTGAGGCCGTCGGCGTCGAGGACGAGCGGAACAGGGACCGCTGCGAGGGCGTCGGCGACGAAGGCCGCGGTCCCGGGACCGTGGCCGAGGCCCGGCCCCACGGCGACGGCGCCGAAGCGGTCGAGCGCGAAACGGCGGTCGACGCCGGCCATAGCCGAGGCCGCGACGGCGCCGCCGGAGTCGGCCAGCGCGAGGGTCATCACCTCGCGCGCCGAGGCGGCCACCGTGGGCTGCACGCACGCCGGTACGCCTGCGACCACGAGCCCGGCGCCCGCGGCGAAGGCGGCTGCCGAGACCAGTGACGGCGCGCCGGCCATGCCCGTCGAGCCGCCCAGGACGAGGACGGCGCCGGCAGCCCACTTGTGCGTGTCGGGCGTGCGCCGCGGCAAGGACGCGGCTGCCGCGCCTGCGTCGGCGAGCTCGGCGGCCACTTGGTCGATCGCGATGCCGACGTGAGCGACCTCCACGGTGCCGCAGCGGCGTGCACCCGGCTCGAGGACGTGGCCGAACTTGAGGGCTTCGATCGCGACGGTGAGGTCGGCAGCGAAGGCGGTCGTGCCCACGGCACCGGTCGCCCCGTCGATCCCCGAGGGGATGTCGACGGCGAGCACACGTGCCTCTGATGCGTTCACGGCGGCGGCGGCGCCTGCCGCGTCGCCCTGCAGGCCTCCCCGCATCCCCGTGCCGAACACGGCGTCGACGACGACGTCCGCCGCGCCCAGCTCGCCGTCCCACGCGTCGACGGCGACAGGCCTGCTCCTCAGGCGATCGAGGTTCACGCGGGCGTCGCCCGAGATCCTCGCGGCGTCACCGACGAGCACGCAGCGCACCGCGGCCCCCGCGTCGTACAGGCGACGCGCCACTACCCAGCCGTCGCCGCCGTTGTTGCCGGGGCCGGCGACGACCACGAAGCGCCGGCCGCCGATCCCTCCGGCGAGGCGCACCGCCGCGCGGGTGCAGGCGCGCCCGGCGCGTTCCATCAGCTCGATCCCCGGTGTCCCGGCCGCGATCGCGGCGCGGTCCGCCGACGCCATCTGCGCGGGGGTCACGACGGGCAGGTGCACGAGCGCGATCGTAATCTGACCGATCTGGGTGCGCCGACGACGTCCACGTCGGGCGCCGCCGGGACCGCGGCCGGCCGCGGGCTACTCGCGGCGACCGCGGATGTACTCGCGCACCACTGCGCCGACGACGGCGACGGCGAGCGCGCCGATGACGAACTGGACGGCGAACGCGAGGGTGAGCGTGAGCACCGGCGTCGTGCTGGTGCGGTACCAACGCTCTCCGTTGAGCACGACGAGGGCGCTGGCGGCACCGCCGGCGACGGCGAGCCACAGGAGCCAGTCCCGCCACACGGGCCGGTCGAAGAGCCAGAGCCGCGGTGCCGGGGCCGGAGCCCGCGTGGTGGAGGCCGTGTCGTCGTCGGTCATTCCACGGTCACCGTCTTGGCGAGGTTGCGCGGCTTGTCGACGTTGCAGCCGCGTGCCGTCGCCACGTAGTAGGCGAGCACCTGCAGCACGACGCTGTCGACGACGGGGGCGAACAGCTCGTGGGTCTCGGGCACCTCGAACACGCGGTCCGGTTCGATCCCACCGAAGTCGGTCCCGGGGTTGGCGACGAGCACGATGCGGCCTCCACGAGCCGCGACCTCGGCGACGTTCGAGAGCGTCTTGGCGTGCACCTTGGAGGCGGTGACGACCGAGACCACGGGTACGTCGTCGTCGATGAGCGCGAGCGGACCGTGCTTGAGCTCGCCCGACGGGTACGCCTCTGCGTGCAGGTAGGAGATCTCCTTCATCTTCAGCGCACCCTCGAGCGCCGTCGGGAACGCTGGGCCGCGGCCGAGGTAGAAGGCGTCCGCAGCGTCCTTCCACACTGCGGCCTCGGCCTCCACCTCGGTGAGGTCGGCGAGCACCGCCGCCACCTGGTCGGGCAGCCGGTGCATCTGGTCGACGAGCGTCGCTACCTCGCTCGAGTACAGCGTCCCGCGCACTTGTGCGAGCCACAGGGCGAGGAGGTCGAGGGCCGCGATCTGGCACGTGAACGTCTTGGAGGCCGCCACGCTGACCTCGGGGCCGGCGTGGGTGTAGATGACCGCGTCGGCCTCTCGCGCCATCGTGGAGTCGACGACGTTGGTGACGGCCACCACCTTCGCCTTCAGCTCCTGTGCATAGCGGCACGCGGCGATCGTGTCCGCTGTCTCGCCCGACTGGCTCACCCCGATCACGAGGGTCTGGGCGTCGAGGACGGGGTCGCGGTAGCGGAACTCGCTCGCGACGTCGATCTCCACGGGGATGCGGGCCCAGTGCTCGATCGCGTACTTGGCGACGAGTCCGGAGTGGTAGCTCGTCCCGCACGCCACGACGAACACCTTGTCGACGGTCTTGAGCCCGTGCTCGTCGGTGCGGAGCTCGTCGAGGACGAGCTGGCCCGTGTCGGTGTCGAGGCGTCCGCCGATGGTGTCGGCGAGAACCCGTGGCTGCTCGTGGATCTCCTTGAGCATGAAGGTCTCGTAACCGCCCTTCTCGGCGGCCTCGAGGTCCCAGGTGATGTGGGTGCGGCGCGCCTCGACGACCTCGCCGTCGATGTCGGTGACCACGAGGTCGGGCCCGCGGACCTCGACCACCTGGTCGTCGTCGAGGACCACGACATCACGCGTCTCGGCCAGGATGGCCGGTATGTCCGAGGCGAGCAGACCGGCCGCGCCCGACGTGCCGGCGACGAGGGGGGCCGCACGCCGCGCGCCGACGACGAGGTCGGGATCGTCGACTGCGATCACGGCGAGCGCGAAGGCCCCGTCGAGTCGCTTCGCCGCTGTCCGCACGGCGTCGGCGAGACGGAGGTCCGGGTCGCGGGCCATGAGGTGCCCGATCAGCTGCGCCACGACCTCGGTGTCGGTGTCGGAACCGAACTCGACACCGCCGGCCTCGAGCTCGGCACGCAGTTCGTGGTGGTTCTCGATGATGCCGTTGTGCACGAGCGCGATGCGCCGCGCGGCGTCCACGTGTGGGTGCGCGTTCGCGTCGCACGGCTTGCCGTGGGTGGCCCAGCGGGTGTGGCCGATCCCGGTGGTGCCGCCCAGCGCGTCGAGCTCGGCCGCTGACTCGAGCGCGGCGAGCTTGCCGGTTCGGCGCACGACGTCGATACCGGCGCCCGAGTGCACGGCGACGCCCGCCGAGTCGTACCCGCGGTACTCGAGCCGCGCCAACCCGTCGAGCAAGTAGGGGACGGCGCGGCCGTCACCCGTGTACGCCACGATCCCGCACATGTGCACCTCCTCGGCACGCCCTCGCGTGCTCGTCACGGTGCAACAGGACGGGCGGCAGCGGGAGCTGCGCCCCCACGACCCACCGGTGCTCTGTCGCGGGGCTCACGCCCCGTCTTTGACACCGCTGGTCACGACCCGTGGCGGCCGAGCGGGTATCCGCCGAAGTCTCGATTGACCCGCTTCCTCGTCACCTCGCCTGCGCGAGGCCTGGCGCTCGTCCCCGTGGGTCTCCCCACGGGTGGTCCTATTGCTAATCGACGAGACTACTCACACGTCCGCACGGCGGGGAGCGAAACACGGCCGCTCACGTCACCTCAGCCGTCGAACATCCCGAGGCCGCCGAGGAAGCGCCCCAGCTGGCGCAGGTAGGTCCCGCGGTGCACGTGGATCGCGTGCGAGCCCGCGTACCAGTGGACCTCGGGTCCACCCCAGTGCTCCCACAGCAGGCGCGACTGGTGCGGCGGTGTGACGTGGTCGTGGTCGGCGGCGATGATCATCAGCTTGTCGAGCGGCAGACGGACCTCCGACTGGAGGGGGGTGTGCACCGCTGTGTGGGCGCGCATGTCGTCGAGGGTCCACCCGAGGCGCGCGAACATGAGGCCGAGGAGCTGTCGCGCCGGCACCCAGTCCACGGCGCAGTCACCGAGGCTCGTCGCAGGGATGATCGGCACCGCGAACGCGAGGTCCTCCTCGAGGGCGGCGACGAGCGAGGTCATGTAGCCGCCGAGGCTCACACCCATGACACCGACCTCGGGTGCGCCCTGGGCGAAGAGCCAGTCCAAGAAGACGCGGAAGTCGTAGACGGCGTGCGCCCAGTTCTCGGCGAGGCTGCCGATGTCGAGGTTGGGGAAACCGAGGCCGTGGATGGGGCCGCTGCGGAATCCGTGGTGGGGCAGGTCGAAGAGGGCGACGTCCATTCCGCGTTCGTACAGCCAGCGCACGTTGAACAGCTCGGTGTTCAGCGTCTTGTGGCCCATCATCATCCCGTGGAAGCAGACCGCCACGGGCCGTGCGCGGTCGCCGTGGCGCCACAGGCGCAGGTGCGCATGGCGGTTGCGGTCACGCTGTGAGTACGCGGAGCGCATGCGCGGGTTCACGGGTTCGAACGGGCTCGCGAACCAGTAGTCCTCGACGTGGCCACCGCGTGGGCGGAATGTGGTGTAGCCGACCCGGCCGCGGGCGGGCACCAACCCCTCGGGCGGCCGCTCGAAGAACAGGTCGGGGTCGGCCACGAGCTCGGGACGGATGTAGAAGGACCAGTCGTCGAGGAGCCGGCTCGGGTCGGCGAGCCCGCGGGCGAGCGTCGGCATCGACGACGCGAGCACCGACCCCGTGAGGGGCAGCTGCAGCAGGCGGTCGAAGCGGTCGGCGAGGTCGCCGAGGCGGCGGTCGCTGGGACGGGGAACGGTCACCACCGGGCGGAAGTCCCTGTGGCTCTCCACGTCGATGCGCTCGAACCAGTACTGAGAAGCCGCGGGCTCGAGGTCTGGCCGCAGCGGTCGGACGATCTGCATGACTCCCCCAGCTCGGCTGACGTTCGTGTCAACCCACCTGTGACACCAGATTCCCGCCGATGGTTGCCGAATCCTTGGTTCACGGCGATCTATACGGCGATTGCAGGAGGAAAATCCCACCCACAGTGAGGGTCAGATCACTGAGGCTGCCGACGTGATGCGCTCGACCGCCTCCCCGGCGGCGGTCTCAGAGGGTGCCTGAACCATCACTCTGAGCACTGGCTCGGTGCCGGAGGGGCGCACGACCACACGGCCGGAGTCGCCGAGGTCCGCCTCGGTGGCCGCCACGACGTCCCAGAACGCGGTGGCGGAATCGAGCCTGGCGCGGTCGTCGAGGGGGATCGCGACGGCGACCTGGGGATAGGACTTCATCGCACCCGCGAGATCGGCCAGCGACGCGCCACTGCTGCGGACCACCTGCAGGAGCTGCAGCGCCGTCAGCAGCCCGCAGCCGGTCGGACTCAGGTGCCGGAAGATCACGTGACCGGACTGCTCACCCCCGAGCACGAGATCGTGCTCCTCGAGCGCGAGCAGGACGTTGCGGTCCCCGACCGGGCACTCGAGCACGCCGATGCCGTTCTCGCGCAGCAGGACCTCGAGGCCGACGTTGCTCATCACAGTCGCCACGACTGCATCCCCACGCAGGTCGCCGCGTGCGTGCAGGTCGATCGCACACACGGCGAGGATGTGATCGCCGTCCACCACGCGGCCGGTGTGGTCGACGGCGATCAGGCGGTCGGCATCGCCGTCGAAAGCGATCCCGAGGTCGGCACCGGATTCGACCACCGCCGCCGCGAGCGCCGCCGGAGACGTCGCGCCGCAGCCTTCGTTGATGTTGGTGCCGTCGGGCTCGGCGAAGCGGACCTCGACCTGCGCCCCGAGGCGGCGCAGGACCTCGGGACCGAGCACCGAGGCCGCCCCGTTGGCGGCGTCGACCACGACACGGAGGCCGTCGAGGCCGGTGTCGACGGTGGCGAGCAGGATCTCGGCGTAGCGCTCGGCGAGCTCGGGGCGCATCGTGATGCGACCGACGTCGCCCCCGATCGGTCGCGGGAGCCCACCGGCGTCTTCGGGGTTGCGACCCTCCTCGGCCTCGAGCAGCCGTTCGATCTCCTCTTCGTCGGCCGCGGTGAGCTTCGTGCCGCCACGGGCGAAGAACTTCACACCGTTGTCGGCGGCCGGGTTGTGCGAGGCCGACACGATCGCTCCCGCGGCTGCTCCGAGATCGCGGCACAGCAGCGCCGCCGCCGCCGTGGGGACCACTCCGAGCTCGACCACGTCTACGCCGCACGAAGCGAGACCGGCGGCGAGCGCCTGCGCGAGGAGCTCGCTGCTCGCCCGGGTGTCGCGCCCGATCAGGAACGTCGGGCGCGCCTCTTCGGCGCCGCGACCGAGGACGTGCGCGGCGGCGCGCCCGAGACGGAGCACGAGCTCGGGCGAGAGCTCGCTGTTGGCGACACCGCGGATTCCGTCGGTGCCGAAACGAGGTGTCACCGCTTCGAGTACTGCGGTGCCTTCCGGGCCTTCTTGAGCCCGTACTTCTTGCGTTCCTTCTTGCGCGCGTCGCGGGTCAGGAAGCCGCCTCCCTTCAGACGCGCGCGGTTCTCGGGATCGACCTCGACGAGAGCACGGGCGATGCCGAGGACCACGGCGCCCGCCTGGCCGGTGGCACCACCTCCGGAGAGCGTGACGTCGACGTCGTAGGCCCCCTCGGCTCCGGCCACCCGGAAGGGCTCGGCGATGAGCATCTGGTGGGTCTTGGACGGGAAGTACTTGTCGAGCTCGCGGCCGTTGCACGTGATCTTGCCGTCGCCGGCGCGCATGCGCACCCTGGCCACGGCGGACTTGCGCCGGCCTGTGGTCTGGCACAGCGGGGCGTTGCTCACGCGTCCTCCGTCTCGTCGTCAACGGACGCCGCCTCGGCCTCGCCGGCCTCGCCCGCGTCCGCGGTCACCTGTGTCTCGGGCATCTCTTCCGCGGCCGGCGCCGCGTCGCGCTCGGCGACCTCGTCCGGCACCGGCTCCGGTTCCACGTCGACCGCCGGCGCGGCCGCGGCGGGCTTGGTCGCGGGGCGCTTCTTGGCCGACCCCGCCTTGGCGCGCTCCTTGGCCTCGCGCCGCTTGGTGTTGGAGTTGGGGGCACCCGGCGTCCCCTTGAACTGGGCCTCGTGGGGGTGCTCGGGTCCGGCGTACACCTTCAGCTTCTTGATCGCCTGGCGGGACAGGCGGTTCTTGGGCAGCATCCCGCGCACCGCGCGGCGCAGCACCTCCTCGGGCCGGCGCGCCATCTCGTCCGCGAACGTGGACTCGCGCAGACCTCCCGGATAGCCGGAGTGGCGGTAGTACTTCTTGGTCGTGGCCTTGGCGGAGGTCACCACGAGCTTGTCGGCGTTGATCACGACCACGTGGTCACCGACGTCTGTGTTGTAGCTGAACGACGGCTTGTGCTTGCCGCGCAGGAGGTTCGCTATCTCGACGGCGAGCCTGCCGAGCACCTTGCCCTCGGCGTCGATGAGGTGCCAGGTGCGCGTCACCTCGTCTGGCTTGGGCGTGTACGTGCGCACGGGATCTCCGGGAACGACGACTTCGCGGTGTGGCCCGCCGGCGCCGCGAGCTACGGCCGGGCCGGTTCAGGACCGAGGGGCGATACTATCAGCACGCTCCGGGCAGGTCACATGCGGTCCCGGGGCCGCCGGCATGAGCAAGGAGCGCTGTGGCCCCCGACTCGAGCGGCGATCTCGCCGCAAGGGCGCTCCCGCGGCGCCCACCCCCACCAGGCGTCTCCGCCGTGGCCGAGGCCCTCGAGGAGCGCCTCGACGAGCTCGTGGCCGACGCCCTCGACAGCATCGTGCGTGAGGTCCCCGTCTACCACGAGCGCGGCACCGACGTGGAGGCGGACACACGCCGGGCCGCCGCCTATGTGTACGCGAGCCTCATCGACAGCATCCGCACCGGCACACCGCCCAACGCAGCGGTCGCGAGCTCGCTCGCGGACGTCGGCGCGGACCGCGCCCAGCAGGGCATCCCGCTAGGTGACCTGCTCCAGGCGTTCAGGATCTCGGCACGGACGGCCTCCGACCACCTGACCCGGGTCGTGAGCAGCCGCGATCTCGACCGCGACGCGGCGATGTGGGTCGCCGAGGCCATCCTGCACTGGATCGACGCTGTCTCGAACCTCGCGTCGGCCTCGTACAGCCGTACGCAGGTGCGGATGCTCGACGCGCAGGAGGACCGGCGCCGCGACTTTCTCCTCGACCTGCTGTACGGAGCCGTGACCGGCGAGGAGGCGCTCGAGCGTGCCGAGGCCGTCGCATGGGATCCGGCCACCAGCTACTGGGTGGGGGTCATGGGCCGCGCGGACGCCGTCGTCTCGCCCGAGGACCAGGCGGCCGTGGTCGCGACGATGACCCACAGCTTCCCGCTGCGCACCCACGGCACCCTCGTCCTGCTGGTGCCGGTCGCGACGGCGAACGACGTCGCCGCGATCGAGACGCGCGCTCTCAGCGCCGCGGCGGGCCGCGGCCTCGCCGTCGGTCTCACCGACGTCCGCTCCGGCGTCGCCGGGGTGCGCCGCGCTCACATGGAGGCCACCGAGGCGCTCGAGATCGCAGAGGCGACAGGCGAGACCGCTGTGCGCTACTCCGAAGCCGTTCTCGACCGCTTGTTGCGTCGCGATCCCGACCTGCTCGACGAGCTGGTCGACCGCACGGTCGTGCCAATCGCCACCTACGACGCAACTCGCCACACCGAGCTGCTGAGGACGTTGGAGGCCTACTTCGACTCGGGCGAGAGCCCGAGTCGAACTGCCGGCGTCCTGCACACCCACACCCAGACGGTGAGATACCGCCTCGGCCGGGTGCGTGAGATCACCGGGCTCACCCTCGACGACGCCGAGGACCGCCTCCACCTGATGCTGGGGGTCCGCGGCTGGCGCCTCCGCGGTCAACGGACAGGCGGGGGCGACGACTCCGTCGTCTGAAATGGGGCGATCCGGCGCGTCAAACCCAGCAGATTTGTGCGAACGTACAAACGCGCTTGCTGGAAGCTCACGCGTTCGTGCATAGTTTCACAAGCGCTGCGGGCGTAAGGTGTTGCCATCGCACGGTGAGTCCCCCGAACCGTGCACGCCTCGCAGTGAGAGGGCCGGATCCCCCCTCCGGCCCGCCGGGCGGTGTCCCCCCACCGCCCGCAGCTCATAGAGAGCCGCTCTGGATCCCCCCTCCAGAGCGGCTCTTCTTCTTCTACGGGCTGCTGCGCCTCTCGGCCACGACCACGAGGCCACCCGCCCCGACCTCGAACGCGGTGCCGTCGGTGCCGGACTCGAGGGCGACGACGTCGAAGCCGCACTCGTCGAGCACTGCCACGGTCTCCCTCACCGTGGTCACCCGGTGGCGTGCCTCACGCACAGCCGTCGTGGTCCCCGAGCCGAGCGTCATCGTGGCCACCATCGTCGACGTCGCGACGTCGTAGGTGTCGACGACCTCTAGGAAGACGCCGTCGCCGTCGTACCGCGTCGGCTCGGTGGTGGGCCGGTAGCCGGGAAGGACGCACTCGGCCGCCATCATGTCGTCGACGACGAGGCGCGCACCCGGACGCAGGGCGGCAGCTACGGCCTCGAGCATCCGGCGCGTGTCGTCGGGGGCGAGGTAGGCGAAGGAGTTGCCCATGCAACAGCCGGCGTCGAAGACGGCCTCAGCCGGCAACAGCGCCGCGAGTCTGCGCATGTCGCCCTCGATCACCTCGACCGCCAGGTCCCGCTCGTGCGCCACCTCGCGCAGTGCGGCGACGGCGTCGGCGGAGATGTCGACCCCGGTCACGGTGCAGCCCCGCTCGGCGAGCCTCGTGCTGATCCTGCCCTCGCCGCACGCGAGGTCGAGGACGCGCGCTCCGTCGGTGGGCACGACCGCCAGCCGGCGGATCAGCGCATCTACCTCGGCGTCGGATGCCGCAGCAGGGACGAGCCCACGCCAAACCTCGTTGGCGAGCGCGTCGAAGAAGGATTCGTACCATTCGGACAAGTCAGAGATCTCCGGTTCAGGCGCGCGCCGCCTGCGGCAGGCGCGCGGTACAGATGTCAGCCGCGAGTCGGGTTTTCGGCCATGGCATCCGTCACCGGAGAGGGCGGCTCACTCGCCGCCGATGTCGACGTTGTAGGCGTCCCACACGAGATCGGCGCCGCGCTGGCGGTGCCGGATGAGCAGGCGCATGAGCTCGAGGAGCTGGTCGCGCAGGGCGTCTATGCGTGCGAGGTCGGCGTCGCCGGCCTGCAGCGCCTCGATCCCGAGGTCGATCGAAGCGGCAAGACGACGGTGCTCGCGGGTGAGGAGGCCTATCTGGCCCGCGACGCGGGGAGCGGCTTCGACGCACTCCTCGTAGAGGCCACCGGGTCCTTCGGTCACCTCGATGTGGACGTCGAACTCGTCGCGCAGGCCGAGCAGGACCTTCTCGGTGTTGCCGATCCACCCTGCGGGGTCGGCAGCAGCAGGCACCGCGAGCGCCTGTTCGAGCTCGCCGAGCACTCCGAGCAGGTCGTGGCGCCGCTCACGTGCGACCTCGAGCGACTTCCCTGGGGACTTGCCGAGCTGAGCCATCTCTCCCCCTGTTGACCTCGTCGACCCACGATTCCGGGTGCCACATCATGGCCCAACATCCAGTTCTTGCCAAGTGTTGATTCGCGCTCAGTAACGGACGTCCCAGAGCGTGAGGCCGTGGGGTGGTGCGACGTTGCCGATGCCGGCGCGGTCGGTCGAGTCCAGCAGGTCGCGCACCCACTCGGGGTGCCGGCGCCCGTGACCGACGGCCGCGAGCGCGCCGGCGAGGGATCTCACCATCTGGTGGCCGAAGCTGGCGGCCTCGACCCAGAACCGGACTTCACCGTCGGGTCCAGGTGCGACGGTGGCCTCGGCGACCCGGCGCACGGTGCCGCCGTGGGCGCCGGCCTTGCAGAACGCCGCGAAGTCGTGCTCGCCCACGATCGGCGGCACCGCGGCCGCCATCGCGTCGAGGTCGAGCGCCCGAACGTGCCATGCGAAACGCCGCCGGAACGGGTCGGCGGCCGCGGCGGTCAGGTACCGGTACAGGTAGCGCCGCGACTTCGCCGAGAACCGCGCCGAGAAGTCCGGCTCCGCCTCCTCGAGGGAGCACACGGCCACGTCGGGCCCTGCGAGGCGGTCGAGCGACCGCCGCAGTCGGGCGAGGTCGGTGCCGGCGTCGGCGACGTCGAAGGAGACCACCTGCGCACGAGCATGGACCCCGGTATCGGTGCGGCCGGCGACCGTCAGCGAGACAGCTTCACCGGTGACCGTCGCGAGCGCGTCCTCGAGCACACCTTGAACGGTCGGCAAACCGGGCTGCGCCGCCCACCCGTGGAACGCCGTCCCCTCGTAGGCAACAGTCCCCCTGACGCGCACGGCACCGTCCGAACTCTGGTCAGCGTAGGAGCCCGACCACCGCGACAGCGTCTCGCCGATTCACTCGGCGAAACGCATGAGGCGCCGGCCTCAGCTCAGGCAATCGGCTTGAAACCCGAGCGGAGCGAGGGTTTCAAACGAGCTCGATGATCGCCATCGGTGCGCCGTCGCCCTTGCGCGGCCCGACCTTGACGATGCGGGTGTATCCGCCGTGCCGTTCCTCGTAGCGGGGCGCGATGTCGGCGAAGAGGTGGTGCACGACGTCGCGGTCGTGGATCTTGCCGAGCACCTGCCGGCGGGCGTGGACGCTGCCGTCCTTGGCCTTCGTGATCAGTCGCTCGGCGTAGGGCCGCAACGCCTTCGCCTTCGCCTCGGTCGTGGTGATGGCGCCCGCCTCGAACAGCGACGCGGCCAGGTTCGACAGCAGTTGACGCTCGTGCGCGGGATCTGACCCGAGCCTCGGTCCTTTGCGCGGGGTCGGCATGTCAGGCCTCCGGCTCGGCAGCGACCGTTGCGGCACCGCCCCTGAGGGTGAGGCCGAGCTCGTCGAGCTTGACCTTGACTTCGTCGAGCGACTTCTGGCCGAAGTTCGTGATCGACAGGAGGTCGTCCTCGGACTTCTCGACGAGCTCGCCCACGGTGTCGATCTGGGCGCGCTTGAGGCAGTTGCGCGGTCGCTCGGAGAGGTTGAGCTCCTCGATCGACATCTCGAGCTCGGGTGGGAGCTGTGCCTCGGTGACGAGCTCACCGATCTCGAGGCCCTGACCCTCACCGACGTCGGCGAAGAGCTCCACGAGTCCGCCGAGCGTCTTGCCGGCTGAGCTGACCGCCTCGTCGGGGGTCAGCGACCCGTCGGTCGTGACCGTGAGCGTGAGCTTGTCGAAGTTGGTCGCCTGCTCCACACGGGTCTGACCGACCTCGTAGGTGACCTTGCGCACCGGGCCGAAGATCGAGTCGACCGGGATCGTGCCGATCGGCTGGTTCGGTCGCTTGTTCGTGTCGGCGCCGACGTACCCGCGCCCGCGGTCGACGGTGCACTCGAACTCGAGGCGGCCCTTGTCGTTGACCGACGCGATGTGCAGCTCGGGGTTGATGATCTCGACGTCGGATGTGATGCGGATGTCGGCGGCGGTCACCTCGGCAGGCCCGGCCACGTTGCAGGTGAGCGTGACGGTCTCGTCCGAAGAGGACGTGAGGATGACGTCCTTGAGGTTGAGGATGATGTCGGTGACGTCTTCCTTGACGCCGGGAATGGTCGTGAACTCGTGGAGCGCCTGGCGGAACGTGACCGAGGTCACGGCCGCGCCGGGGATCGACGAGAGCAGGATGCGTCGCAGGCTGTTGCCGAGCGTGTGGCCGAGGCCGGGCTCGAGCGGCTCGACGACGAACCTCCCGAGCGTTCGCTCGCTGCCCTCGACGGGCTCGTACCGGATCTGGGGTCGCTGGACGATCAGCACAGTTGGCCGACTCCTTACTTCGAGTAGAGCTCGACGATCAGCGATTCCTGCACGGGCGCCTCGATCTGGGACCGCTTCGGCAGGGCTGTCATCTCGACCTTGACGTGGTCGCCGTCGGCGCTGAGCCACTCGGGGGCGGGCGGGCTCGTGTCGACGGCGTGGCGGATGGCGACGAGGTTGCGGCTCGATTCGCGGGCCTCGACGACGTCGCCGACGCGGAGGCGGTACGACGGCACGGTGACCCTGCGGCCGTTGACCTTGAAGTGGCCGTGGTTGACCAGCTGGCGCGCCTGGCGGCGGCTGGCGGCGAAGCCGGCGCGGTACACGACGTTGTCGATGCGGCGCTCCAGCAGGGCGAGGAGCTCCTCGCCCGTGACGCCCTTGGACTTGGACGCCTCGCGGTAGTACAGGCGGAACTGCTTCTCGAGGACACCGTAGAAGCGGCGCGCCTTCTGCTTCTCGCGGAGCTGGATCAGGTACTCCGACTCGCGGATCCGGGCGCGGCCGTGCAGACCCGGCGGGTACGGCTTCTTCTCGATCCCGCACTTCGCGGTGTAGCAGCGCTGGCCCTTGAGGAACAGCTTCTGCTTCTCACGGCGACACTGCTTGCAGACGGGGCCTGTGTATCGGGCCATTTGCTCGACTTCCCTCGATCGACTCGGCTGCTCAGACTCGGCGGCGCTTCTTGGGTCGGCAGCCGTTGTGTGGCACCGGGGTGACGTCTTTGATGTGGGTGATCTCGAGACCGGCGTTCTGGAGCGACCGCACCGCCGTGTCGCGTCCCGACCCCGGTCCGCGCACGTACACGTCCACCTTGCGCATGCCGTGCTCCATGGCGCGCTTGGCGGCCTGGTCGGCGGCCTGCTGCGCGGCGAAGGGAGTGGACTTGCGGGAGCCCTTGAAGCCGACGTTGCCCGACGACGCCCACGAGATCGTGTTGCCCTGCAGATCGGTGATGGTCACGATCGTGTTGTTGAAGCTCGTCTTGATGTGGGCCGCACCGTGCGCCACGTTCTTGCGTTCCTTGCGGCGCGGCCGGCGGGCGCCACCCTTCTGTGCCACTGTGTGGACTCCTCTCGAGGTTCGCAGGTCTCAGTGCTTGCGCACCCGGGCCTTCTTCTTGATGCCGATGTTCTTCTTCGGACCCTTGCGCGTCCGGGCGTTGGTGTGGGTGCGCTGTCCCCGCACCGGCAGGCTGCGACGGTGGCGTACGCCCTGGTAGCAGCCGATCTCGATCTTGCGCTTGATGTCCTGGTTGACCTCGCGGCGCAGGTCGCCCTCGACCTTGTAGTGGCCGTCGATCCAGGTCCGCAGCCGGGTGACCTCCTCGTCGGTGAGGTCGCGCACACGCGTGTCGGGGCTGACACCGGTGCCGCGGCACGTCTCGGCCGCGCGCGTGCTGCCCATGCCGAATATGTAGGTGAGCGCGACCTCGGTGCGCTTCTCACGTGGTAGGTCGACTCCGGAGATTCGGGCCATCGGTTCCCCCTGTCAGCCCTGGCGCTGCTTGTGGCGCGGGTTCTCACAGATGACCATCACCTTGCCGTGGCGACGGATCACCCTGCACTTCTCGCAGATCTTCTTCACGGACGGACGCACCTTCATGCGTTCTCCTGGAGAGCTCGGGGGCGGGCGGCCACGGCGAGGTCGGTGCCGGCGCCTCTCACTTGTAGCGGTAGATGATTCGGCCTCGACTCAGGTCGTAGGGCGACATCTCGACGAGCACACGGTCCCCGGGGAGGATGCGGATGTAGTGCATTCGCATCTTGCCGGAGATGTGGGCCAGGACCTTGTGGCCGTTGGGGAGCTCGACGCGGAACATGGCGTTGGGCAACGGTTCGACGACCGTTCCCTCGATCTCGAGGACATCCTCCTTTTTCGCCATGAGCGCGCGCTGAACTCCCGGTTCCGCCTGAAGGCCGGATGCGGAGTGTACCAGCGCCCCCTCCCCGGTGCGAACTGCGCCTCCCGGCGCAGGGCCACGCGCGGCGACGATCGGGCCGCGGCGGTCACGGGGCGGTGAGAACGACGGGACCGTCGGCCGTGACGGCGACGGAGTGCTCGAAGTGGGCGGCGCGGCTCCCGTCCGCTGTGACCACGGTCCAGCCGTCGTCGCGCAGGTGGGTGCGGGGGCTGCCCGCCACCACGATCGGTTCGATGGCGATGCAGAGCCCGATGCGGATCCGCAGCCCGCTCCCGCGGCGGCCGTGGCTGGGCACCGCCGGGTCCTCGTGCATCTCGCGACCGATTCCGTGGCCTGCATACTCCCGTACGACCTCGAACCCGGCCGCCTCCGCACGAGCCTGCACAGCGTGGCCCACGTCACCGATCCGCGACCCCGCGACCGCGGCGGCGATGCCGTCCTCCAGCGCTGCCTCGGTCGCCGCGATCAAGGCCCTGGCCTCGTCGTCGACTTCGCCGACCGCGATCGTGATCGCGGCGTCGGCGTGCCAGCCGTCCACGACCGCGCCGGTGTCGACGGACAGCAGGTCACCGTCGCTCAATGGCCTGTCGTCGGGGAACCCGTGCACGACCACGTCGTTGGGCGATGCGCAGAGCACACCCGGGAAGGCGCGGGTCACCCCCGGGTAGCCGAGGAAGTTCGACGTCGCCCCGCGACGGTCGAGGATGCCCGCGCATGCCTCGTCGAGAGCCGCGGTCGTGACGCCGGGACGCACCAGCTCGCGGCAGGCCTCGTGCATCTCGGCCACGACACGTCCGGCACGGCGCATGGCGCTTATGGCCGCCGCGTCCTTGAGGGTGACGGTCACGGATGCGGGTGCCGGCTCATTCGCCAGAGTCGATCGCGTCGCTGATCCGCGCGAACACGGTGTCGAGGTCACCGGAACCGTCGACGTCGGCGCAGATGCCGGCACGGCGGTAGTACCCGACGACCGGACGCGTCTCCTCGTCGTAGACCTCGAGGCGGTGGCGGATGGTCGCCTCGGTGTCGTCGGCACGGCCCTCGATCCGGCCGCGTTCGAGGAGGCGCTCGACGAGCTCGTCCTCGTCGACCATCAGATGTACGACGAGGTCGATGCCGCCGCCGCGCTCCTCGAGCTCGTGGTGGAGGGCATCAGCCTGCACGACCGTACGTGGGAAGCCGTCGAGGAGGAAGCCCTTGTCACAGTCGGGTTGCGCGAGACGCTCGAGGGTGAGCCCGACGACGATCTCGTCGGGCACGAGCGCCCCCGAGTCCACATAGGCCTTGGCCTGCAGCCCCATCGGGGTGCCCCCGCGGATGGCGTCGCGGAACATGTCGCCGGTGGAGATCCACGGGATCGAGTAGCTGTCCTTGATCCGTGCTGCCTGGGTGCCCTTGCCGGCGCCCGGCGGTCCGATGAAGATGATTCGCTTCATGGGGCGTCACGAGGTCTGTGTCGCTGGCAAGTCGCGAACGGTACCAGCAGCCCGCTTCGAGCGTCACCTCGACATCGTCACTTCGGACGCGAACCGGCGAGGAATCCCTCGTAGTTGCGCATCATCAGCTGGCTGTCGACCTGCTTCATCGTCTCGAGCGCGACGCCGACGGCGATCAGCATCGAGGTGCCACCGAAGGGGAACGCCTGCACGCCGCTGAAGGCGAGCACGAGCACAGGCAGGATCGCGATGGCCGCCAGGTAGAGGGCTCCGGGGAGCGTGAGGCGGTTCAGGATCCGGTGGAAGTACTCCGCTGTCTGCTTCCCGGGTCGCACACCCGGGATGTAGCCGCCCTGTTTCTTCAGGAACTCGGCGTTGCGGTACGGGTCGAACTGGATCATGTTGTAGAAGTACGAGAACCCGATCACGAGCAGGAAGTACGTCGCGACGTAGAACCAGCTCTTCTGGTTCGTGATGTAGTCGTTGACGAAGGTCTGCAGCCACGCCCACGGCAGCGCCGACGCGAACAGCGTCGGTATGTACAGCACCGACGACGCGAAGATGATCGGGATGACCCCGCCGGTGTTGACCTTGAGCGGTATGTAGGTGGACCCGCCGCTCGTCATGCGCCGTCCCACGATCCGTTTCGCGAACTGGACCTGGATCCTGCGTTCGCCGGACTCGATGAAGACGATGCCCACGATCATCCCGAGGCCGATGAGGCACAGCGTGACGCCGAGGGCGGTGCTGGACTGGAAGACCGCGGCGAACTGCGACGGCAGCTGGGACAGGATCGACGCGAAGATCAGCAGCGACATGCCGTTGCCGATCCCTCGCTGGGTGATCAGCTCGCCGAGCCACATGATGAGCACGGTGCCTGTCGTCATCGTGACCACGATCAGCCCGTACCGCCAAAGCGCCGGATCCGGACCGAGGATGCCGCCCACCTGAGGTCCGCCCTGGCCGAGCTGGCCGGTCGAGAGCAGGTACGCGAGGCCGGCCGACTGGATCAGGGCGAGCACGAGGGTGAGGTAGCGGGTCGCCTGGGTGAGCTTCTTCTGGCCGAGCTCGCCCTCGTCGCGCCACTGCTCGAGCTTGGGGATCACGACCTGCAGGAGCTGCATGATGATCGATGCCGTGATGTTGGGCATGATCCCGAGCGCGAAGATGGCGACGTTGGTCAGCGCCCCGCCGGAGAAGAGGTTCAGGAGACCGAGGATCCCTGAACCGGTCTTCGCCTGCTCCTGCAGGTTGCGCACGCCTTCGATGCTGATGCCCGGCACGGGGATGTGGGACCCGAGCCGGTAGATCGCGATGATGAACAGCACGAACAGGATCTTCTTGCGAAGATCCGGCACGCGGAACATGTTCAACAGCGAATGAAGCACTCGGGCTCTCCGGATCTCGCGGGTGCCTCGGCGAGCGACCCCGAACTCTAGACGCCGCTACGCGGGTCGCTGACGGGCCTCAGGAATCCCCTGTGGTCTCGTCATCGGCCGCGTCCGCGGTCTCGACGGGAGCGGCCTCCTCCGTCGGCGACGCCGCTGCCGGAGGAGCGGCCGCCTCGTTCACGTCGCCGCCGACGACCTCGGCGGTGCCACCGGCGGCGCGGATCTTGGCTGCCGCGCTCTTGCTGAACGCGTCTGCGCGCACGTCGAGGGCATGGTCGAGGTCGCCGTTGCCGAGCACCTTCACCAGGCCCTTGTGGTGCACGAGGCCGCGTTCTTTGAGCGTGTCGGGGGTGACCTCCGAGCCGGCGGGGAACTGCGCCAGCACGTCGAGGTTGACGACGTTGTAGGTGACCCGGAACGGGTTGCGGAAGCCCTTCATCTTCGGGATGCGGCGCGCCATCGGCATCTGGCCGCCCTCGAAGCCGAGGCGTGTGTTGCTGCGCGCCTTCTGGCCCTTGGTGCCACGGCCGGCGGTCTTGCCGCGCCGGCCGCTCTCGCCGCGACCGACGCGCACGGCCTTCTTCTTCGACCCCTCGGCAGGGCGCAGGTGGTGCAGCTTGATTATCTGCTCGCCCACGATCAGATCTCCTCGACCTTTACCAGGTGGCGCACCCGGGCGATCATGCCACGGATCTCGGGCGCGTCGTTCTTGACTACGGAGTGGCGGATGCGGTGCAGCCCGAGGGCCCGCACCGTGGCACGCTGCTTCGGCTGGCAGCCGATCGTGCTCTTGACCTGGGTGATGCGAAGTCGGCCGGCCACCTCAGTCCTCCACCGGCGCCGTCGCGGCGACCTTCGCCTGCCGGTACGCGTTGAGGAGCGCCTTCGGCGCGACCTCCTCGGGGCTCTTGCCGCGCAGACGCGCGACGTGGTCGGGGCTGCGCAACGACCGCAGGCCCGCCATCGTTGCGTGAGCGACGTTGATGGCGTTCGCGGACCCCAGCGACTTGGCGAGCACGTCGCGGACACCGGCGCACTCGAGGATGGCGCGCACGGCACCACCCGCGATCACGCCGGTACCCGGCGATGCCGGCTTGAGCAGCACCTTGCCGCCCGAGTCCTCACCCACGACCTCGTGGATGATCGTCGAGCCGGCCATCGGGACCTTGTACATGTCGCGCTTGGCGAGCTCGATCGCCTTCTGGATGGCGATCGGGACCTCTTTGGCCTTGCCGTAGCCGACGCCGACCGACCCGCGCCGGTCACCGACGACCACGAGGGCCGTGAAGCTGAAGCGCCGGCCGCCCTTGACGACCTTCGCCACACGGTTGACCGCAACCACCCGCTCTTCGTAGGGGTTGCGGTC
This sequence comes from Acidimicrobiia bacterium, assembly GCA_019695375.1. Taxonomy (GTDB): domain Bacteria; phylum Actinomycetota; class Acidimicrobiia; order UBA2766; family UBA2766; genus JAIBAC01. The sequence goes on along the minus strand of JAIBAC010000006.1, from coordinate 30,323 downwards.
GTCGTCGCGAGGTGGCATGTCAGAACCTCTTCCTCAGAACTCGAGACCCGCTTCGCGGGCAGCGTCGGCGAGCGCCTTCACACGCCCGTGGTACTGGTAGCCGCCCCGGTCGAACACGACCTGTGTCACACCCGCAGCACGGGCGCGTTCGGCGACCGTGGTGCCGACCTTCCCGGCGGTCTCGACGGTGACCCCGCCCGCGACCTTGTCGGCGAGCGTCGATGCGGACACCAGCGTACGCCCGGCGTCGTCGTCGATCACCTGGGCGTAGATGTGGTGGTTCGAGCGGTAGACGACGAGACGTGGCCGCGCCGCCGTGCCGGCGACCTTCTTGCGGACGCGCTGCTTGCGCCGCAGCCGCTGACGCGTCCTGGGGTGCGTGGTCTTGGAGATCATCTGATCAAGCCCCCGTCTTGCCGGCCTTGCGGCGCACGTACTCGCCCGCATAGCGGATGCCCTTGCCCTTGTACGGCTCCGGCTTGCGGATCTTGCGGATGTCGGCGGCCACCTGGCCGACCTTCTGCTTGTCGATCCCGCGAACGACGATGCGCGTGTTCGACGGCACCTCGAACTCGATGCCCTCGGGCGGGTTCACCTCGACGGGGTGGCTGTAGCCCACGAGGATCTCGATGCCCTTGCCCTTGGCGGTGGCGCGGTAGCCGACGCCGACGATCTCGAGCTCACGCGAGTATCCCTCGGTCACGCCCGTGACCATGTTGGCGAGCAGCGATCGCGCGAGGCCGTGCATGGCACGCACGCGCGGCTGATCGTTCGGACGCGTGACCACGACGTCGTCGCCCTCACGGGTGATCTCGACCTCTGCTGGGACGACCTGGGTCAGTGTGCCCTTCGGCCCCTTGACGGTGACCGTCGTCCCGTCGACCGAGACGTCGACCCCGGAGGGGATCCCGACTGGCTTCTTGCCGATCCGGCTCATCGCTGCTCTTCCCTCACCACACCGACTTCGCGCGCCACATCATCTCCCCTCACCACACGTAGCAGAGGATCTCGCCGCCGACCTTGTCGCGGCGCGCCTGGCGGTCCGACATCACACCCTTGGACGTCGACACGATCGCGACCCCGAGGCCACCCATGACACGCGGCAGCTCCGATGCCTTCGCGTACACGCGGAGGCCTGGCTTGGAGATGCGCTTGAGGCCCGTGATCACGCGCTCGCGCTTGTCGGTGTATCGCATCGACACCTCGAGCACGCGCTGGCCGCCCATGTTGCGGACCCGGGACTCCTCGCTGGTCTGGTCGCGAACCGACCAGCCATCGATGTAGCCCTCCTCCTCGAGGATCCTCGCGATCGACTGGCGCAGCTTCGAGTCCGGCATCGGCACGACGTCGTGGAACACGACGTTGGCGTTGCGGATGCGGGTCAACATGTCGGCGATGGGGTCTGTGACCATGTGCCCTACCTCACCAAGATGCCTTGGTAACGCCGGGAAGCTCGCCCTGGTGCGCCATCTGGCGCAGGCAGATCCGGCAGAGACCGAACTTGCGGTAGACCGATCGCGGCCGCCCGCAGCGACGGCAGCGCGTGTACGCGCGGGACTTGAACGCCTTGGGCTCGAGGCCGAGCGAGACGCGCTCGCGGTCGTGGGCCACGGCCGCCGCCTGGCGCTCCGCCTTGATCCTCAGTGCTTTCTTGGCCACGTGTTTACTCCTGTGCGATCTCAGCGACGGAACGGGAAACCGAAGGCGGACAGCAGGGCGCGGCCTTCGTCGTCGGTGCGTGCGGTCGTCACGATCGTGACGTCCATACCCCGCACCTCCTTGATCTGGTCGTAGTCGATCTCGGGGAAGATGAGCTGCTCGGTCACTCCGAACGTGTAGTTGCCGCGGCCGTCGAAGCTGTTCGGCGAGAGCCCGCGGAAGTCACGGATACGGGGGATCGCGAGGCTCACGAGGCGGTCGAAGAACTCCCACATGCGGGCACCCCGCATCGTGACCGACACGCCGATCGGCATCCCCGCGCGCAGCTTGAAGCCCGCGATGGACTTCCGAGCCCGGTTCAGCCTCGGCTTCTGCCCCGTGATGACGGCGAGCTCCTCCATCGCGGCGTCGACGAGCTTGCCGTCGGTGACGGCGTCGCCGAGGCCCATGTTGACGACGATCTTCTCGAAACGCGGCACGAGCATGACGTTGGAGAGGCCGAGCTCGTCCTTGAGGCGCTCACGCACCTCGGTTTCGTACCGCTCCTTGAGCCGCGGCTTCACGGCGGGATCAGTCAAGGTCGCCTCCGCACTTGCGGCACACGCGCCGCTTCGCGCCGGAAGCGTCGCGTTCGTAGCCGACACGGGTGGGCCCGCACTTGGAGCACACGATCATCACGTTGGAGTGGTGGATCGGCATGTCCTTGTCGATGATCCCACCCTGCTCGTTCTGGCGCTGCTGGCGCTGGTGCTTCTTCGCGACGTTGGCACGTTCGACGATCACACGGCCGGTCTCGGGGATGACCTTCACGACACGGCCCTCGTGGTCGCGGATGCGGTCCTTGCCGGCCACCACCTTGACCTTGTCGCCCTGCTTGATCTTCATTCAGAGCACCTCCGGCGCGAGCGAGACGATGCGCATGAACTTCTTCTCCCGCAGCTCGCGGCCGACGGGGCCGAAGATGCGGGTGCCGCGGGGTTCGCGGTTCTCGTTGACGAGCACAGCGGCGTTCTCGTCGAAGCGGATGTAGCTGCCGTCGGGGCGGCGCTTCTCCTTCTTGACGCGGACGACGACGCACTTGACGACATCGCCCTTCTTGACGTTCGCGCCCGGGATCGCCTCCTTGACCGTCGCGACGAACATGTCCCCGATCGAGGCGTAGCGGCGCTTGGAACCGCCGAGCACCTTGATGCAGAGGACCTCCTTCGCGCCGGTGTTGTCGGCGACCCGCAGGCGGGACTCCTGTTGGATCACTTGGCACGCTCCAGGACCTCGACCACGCGCCAGCGCTTCGTCTTCGACAGCGGCTTCGTCTCCGAGACCCGGACGCGGTCGCCCTCGCGGACGTCGTTGGCCTCGTCGTGGGCGTGCAGACGCTTGGTGCGCGTGATCGTCTTTGCGTAGAGGCGGTGCTTGACGCGGTCGGTGACGAGCACCACCACGGTCTTGTCCATCTTGTCGCTCACGACGATGCCCTCGCGCACCTTGCGCCGGTTGCGCACCTCGGTGTCACTCATGCGTCCTCCTCTTTCGAGCCGGAGGCCTCCGCGGCCTCGGGCTCGGCGTCATCGTCGGTCTCTTCGGCGACTTCGGCGTCGGTGTCGCTCTCGAGCTCCTCGGCCTCGTGGTCGTGGTCCTCGTGGTCGTGGTCGTGGTCGTGGTCGTGATCCTCCTGGGGCACGGAGATCTCGACGTTGTCCCCCGCCCGTTCGGCGGACTCGGCCTCAGCAGCCGCGAGTCCGGCCGAGCGGGCCGCACGCCGCGCGCGCCAGCGGCTGCGCAAGGCCGAGCGCTCGGCCGACTCGGTGTCATCGCCGTCGCGAGGCGCTGCCGCCTCACGCGCCTCCGCTTCGGCGACGGCACGTTCGCCGAGGATGGTGAGCGTGCGAGCGATCTCGCGCTTGAGCTCCTTGAACCGGTGCGTGCGGTCGAACTGACCCGTCGCGTACTGGAACCGCAGGTTGAACATCTCCGCCTTGGACTCGGCGAGGTGGACCTGCAGCTCTTCGGTGCCGAGCTGCCGCAGCTCCGCGGGGGAGGTCATGCGCCCTCCTCGCGGGTGACGAATCGGGTCTTCACCGGAAGCTTGTGGCCGGCGAGGCGCATCGCCTCACGTGCGACGTCCTCGGAGACGCCCGAGAGCTCGAACATGAGCCGGCCGGGCTTGACCACCGCGACCCACTTCTCGGGTGAACCCTTGCCCGAGCCCATGCGTGTCTCCGCCGGCTTCTCCGTGATCGGCTTGTCGGGGAAGACGGTGATCCAGACCTTGCCGCCGCGCTTGATGTGGCGTGTGATCGCGATACGCGCGGACTCGATCTGGCGGTTGGTGATCCAGCCGGGTGTCAGCGCCTGCAGCCCGTAGTCGCCGAACTGGACGCGCGTGTGACCCTTGGACTTGCCGCGACGCTTGCCCCGCATCTGCTTGCGGTGCTTCGTCTTCTTCGGCATCAGCATTGGAGTGGACCCCCTGGGTCGAGAGGTGAGGTGGGTGCGCTCACGAGTCGGCCTTGCCGGTCGCGTCGGAATCCGTCTGGTCGTCGCCGACGGTCTCGACAGGCGCGGCGTCCTCGAGCGTCACGTCCTTCACGACGGATCGCTTGGGCTTGGGTGCCTCTTCGACGTCCTCGTCATCTGCGGTGACGAGATGGCCGGCCCGTTCGGTGATGTCGTGCTCGGACTCGAGCGCTGTTCCGATCGAACCGCCACCGGCGGCGACCGGACGCTTGCGCACCCGCGGCGTCGTCGCCTCGCCGGCCGCCATCGCGGCCTCGGCGGCGATCTTGTCGCCCAGCGCGCGGCGGCGCAGGTCGACATCGCCCTTGAAGATCCAGACCTTCACACCGATCACGCCGAAGGTGGTCTTGGCCTCGTAGAGGCCGTAGTCGATGTCGGACTGGAGTGTGTGCAGCGGGACGCGGCCTTCGCGGTACCACTCGCTGCGGGCCATCTCGGAGCCGCCGAGGCGACCGGCGACCTGAACACGGACGCCGAGCGCGCCGGCGCGCATCACGTTGCCGATCGCGCGCTTCATCGCGCGCCGGAAGCTGACACGGCCGCGGAGCTGCTCGGCGACGTTCTGGGCCACGAGCTTGGCATCGAGCTCGGGCTTCTCGACCTCGATGACGTTGAGCTGGACGCGCTTGCCGGTCACCTTGTCGATCCAGGCGCGGATGCGGTCGGCCTCGGTGCCGCGGCGGCCGATCACGATGCCGGGCCGTGCGGTGTGGACGTCGACGCGCAGCCGGTCGCGGGTGCGCTCGATCTCTATGCGGCTGATCAGCGCATGCGGAAGCGAGCTCTGGATGTAGTCGCGGATCTTCCAGTCCTCGATCAGGTAGTCGCGGTATTCGGCGTCGGCGAACCAACGCGACTTCCAGTCCGTGACGATCCCGAGGCGGAAACCGTACGGATGTACCTTCTGGCCCATCAGACCTCCTCGGGGATCTCGGCGACCTCGACGGTGAGGTGCGACGTGCGCTTGCGGATGCGGGTGGCCCGACCGCGGGCCCGCGGCATCCAGCGCTTTAGCATCGGGCCCTCGTCGACGAAGATGCGATCGACGTAGAGCTCCTCGGCTGTGAGCCCGAGCTCGCCGTTCTCGCTGTTCGCCACGGCGCTGTCGATCGTCTTGCGGATGGTGCCCGCCGAAGCCTTGGGCGAGAAGTCGAGGATGCGGCGCGCCTCTACCACCGGCATACCGCGCACCAGATCGGCGACGATTCGCATCTTCTGGGGCGCGGTGCGCACGTGCTTGGTGCGGGCTCGGGCGCGGGGGGCCTCTTCGGGGGTGTCGGTCTCGGTCGTCATCGGCGCTTCGTGGAACGGTCCTGGCCCGCGTGGCCGCGGAACGTGCGGGTGGGGGCGAACTCTCCGAGCTTGTGTCCGACCATCGCCTCGGTCACGTACACGGGCACGTGCTTGCGCCCGTCGTGCACACCGATCGTGTGGCCGACCATCTCGGGGATGATCGTGGAACGACGTGACCACGTCCGGACCACTGACTTGTCCTTGGACTTGTTCAGCGACTCGACCTTCTTGAGGAGGTGCTCGTCGACGAACGGGCCCTTCTTCAGGCTGCGGGGCATATCACGCTCTCCCCGTCATCGCCGGCCGCGCTTGCGCCGGCGCCGGACGATGTACTTGGACGACTGCTTCTTCTTGTTGCGGGTGGGCCGCTCGAGCTTGCCCCAGGGCGACACCGGGTGACGCCCACCGGAGGACTTGCCCTCGCCGCCGCCGAGCGGGTGGTCGACGGGGTTCATCGCCACACCGCGCACTGTCGGGCGCACTCCCTTCCAGCGGTTGCGTCCGGCCTTGCCGATCTTGACGAGCTCGGCCTCGGTGTTGCCCACCTGGCCCACCGTCGCCCGGCACTGGCTGGGCACGAGGCGGTACTCGCCCGAAGGGAGGCGGAGTTGGGCGTAGTCACCCTCTTTCGCCATGAGCTGCACCGACGCCCCGGCCGCACGCGCCATCTTGGCTCCGGCCCCGGGCTTGAGCTCTATGCAGTGCACGATCGTGCCGACGGGGATGTTGCGCAGCGGCAGTGCGTTCCCGGGCGTGATGTCGGCGGTCGGGCCCGACTCGAGGACATCTCCCTGTTTCACCCCGACAGGAGCGATGATGTAGCGCTTCTCGCCGTCGGCGTAGTGCAACAGCGCGATACGGGCGTTGCGGTTCGGGTCGTACTCGATCGACGCGACCTTTGCGGGGACACCGTCCTTGGTGCGCTTGAAGTCGATCACGCGGTAGCGCCGCTTGTGGCCGCCACCGTGATGACGGGTCGTGATGCGGCCGCGGTTGTTGCGGCCGCCGGTCTTGGAGACCTTCGTCGTCAGGCTGCGTTCGGGCTTCTTGGCCTTGGTCAGCTCGCTGAAGTCGGAGCTGGTCTGGTGGCGCCGGCCTGCCGACGTCGGCTTGCGGTTGCGAATCGCCACTGCGTCACACCCCCTCGAAGATCGGGATCGTGTCGCCCGGCGACAGCTTGACCATCGCGTGGGTGCGCGACGCCTGGCGTCCGAAGCTGAACTCGCCGCGGTTGCGCTTGCGCTTGCCGGGGCGGTTGAGCTTGTTCACGTTCAGCACGGTCACACCGAAGATCGCGGCCACGGCCTGACCAATCTCGGTCTTGTTGGCGTCCTTGTGCACCCGGAACGTGTACGTGTTCGACTCCTCGATGAGCCGGTACGACTTCTCCGAGATCACCGGTGCGAGGATGACGTCGCGTGGGTCCCTCATGGCCGCGCCTTTCCGGTAGCGGTCTCGAGCGACGCGTTCGAGAACAGCACCCAGTCGCTGCGGAGCACGTCGTAGGTGTTGAGCTGGTCAGCGGGGATGATGTGGATCTGGGGGAGGTTGCGGAAGCTGCGCACCGCGGTGTCGTCGTCGTCCCAGCCCGATATGACCACGAGGACCCTGCCGGCGGTGCCGAGCTGGTCGAGGAGCCTCTTCGCCGGTTTCGTCCTCGGCTCGGCGAAGCCGTAGTCCTCGAGCACCTTGATGCGGCCGCCCTGGGCACGGTCGCTGAGCGCGGACCGCAGCGCGAGACGGATCATCTTCTTCGGTGTCCGCTGCGCGTACGAGCGCGGCTGCGGGCCGAACACGGTGCCACCGCCGGTCCACTGCGGTGCCCTGATCGAGCCCTGGCGGGCGCGGCCTGTGCCCTTCTGGCGCCATGGCTTGGCGCCGCCACCTCGCACTTCGGCGCGGGTCTTGGTCTTGTGGGTGCCCTGGCGCGCAGCTGCGAGCTGGGCGACCACTACCTGGTGCAGGACAGCGCGGTTGGCCTCGATGCCGAACACCTGAGGGTCGAGGTCGACGCTGCCGGTCTTCTTCGCGTCGAGGTCGTACACGTCGGCGGACACCTCGGCGAGGGCAGGCCCGGCGCCGTCGCCAGCGTCGGTCGCGGTCGTGGTCGTCGCGTCTTCCGAGGCGGCCATCAGAAGCCCCTGACCTTGCGCTTGCGCGGAGCCGCGTCCTTGGACCGCTGCTTGATCATCACGACGCCGCCTCGCGGTCCGGGCACGGCGCCGCGCACGAGGATCAACGAGCGGTCCGGGTCGGCCTCGACGATCTCGAGGTTCTGCACCGTCACCCGCTGGTGGCCCATGTGGCCGGCCATGCGCTGGCCGCGCAGCACACGGCTCGGTGTCGCGCACTGCCCGATGGCGCCGGGCATACGGTGGATGCGGTGCGCGCCGTGGCTCGCCTTCTGCCCCTTGAAGTTGTGGCGCTTCATGACACCGGCGAAGCCCTTGCCCTTGGACACGCCGACGACGTCGACGTGCTCACCGGCCTCGAACACGTCTGCTGTGACGCCCTGGCCGGCCTCGTAGGCGTCGTCGGGGTCGGTGCGCAGCTCGACGACGTGCACCGGCACGCCTTCGGTGTCGCCCCAGCGTTTGCCGTGGCCCTCGGCGGGCTTGGTGGCCTTGTTGCGCTTCTTGGTGCCGCTGAAGAGCTGCACCGCCGAGTACCCGTCGGTCTCGGGCGTCTTGACCTGGCCGACACGGCAGCCGCCGACGTCGATCACGGTGACGGGTATGACGCGGTAGCTGTCCTGGTCGAACATCTGCGTCATCCCGACCTTGGTGCCGAGGATTCCCTTCATCACCTACGTCCAGTCAGCCTGTCAGCCCTGGTGGACTTTGATCTCGATGTCGACGCCGGCGGGGAGGTCGAGGCGCTGCAGCGAGTCGACCGTCTTCGGCGTCGGGTTCACGATGTCGAGGAGGCGCTTGTGGATGCGCATCTCGAAGTGCTCCCGCGAGTCCTTGTCCTTGTGGGGGGAGCGGATCACGCAGTAGCGGTGGCGTTCGGTGGGGAGGGGAATGGGTCCGTTCACCTCGGCCTGGGTGCGAAGGACCGTCTCCACGATCTTGCGCGCCGACTGGTCGACGACCTCGTGGTCGTACGCCCTCAGCCGGATCCTGATCCGCTGCTGTGCGGCCATCGTGCTCCCTACGTTTCTGCGCCTGCCGGGTGCGCCCCACCGCCCATGCACGCGCATGCGTGCCGCTTCGAGCGGCGACACACGAAACGCCGGCACTCGCGTGCCGACGTCGCACAGCATCGGATGTGGCGACGCACCGGGCCTCTTGGAGGCTTGCGCCTCAGGCGATCAGCGCCTGGTTCCCGGCCTCCCCGGCATCAGCGGGGATGTCGCTGCTCCAGACGAGCCGCAGAAATATAGCCCACCCTGCACGTCCGGGCAAACGGGCGCTCTGTTGGATAACAGAGCGGCCAACTACCACGGTTGGATAACCAGGACGCGCAAAACCGCGTCCCTGGTTATCCAACGCCCTCGGTTCCCGTAGGAGGAAGCGCCGAGCGCCTTTTCAGAGAGCAGGCCGAGGTGCTTCCTCCCTCGACGTCCACGAGACGGTGGACGTGGTTCTCAGGCCCCGTAGGAGGAAGCGCCGAGCGCCCTTCTATTGGATGATCTTGGTCACCCGGCCGGCGCCGACGGTACGGCCACCCTCGCGGATCGCGAACTGGAGGCCGTCCTCCATCGCGATGGGGTCGTGCAGCTCGACGGTCATGGTGGTGTTGTCACCGGGCATGACCATCTCGGTTCCCTCGGGCAGGGTGACCGAGCCGGTCACGTCGGTGGTGCGGAAGTAGAACTGCGGACGGTAGCCGGCGAAGAACGGGCTGTGGCGGCCGCCCTCCTCCTTGGTGAGGCAGTACACCTGCGCCTCGAACTGGGTGTGAGGCGTGATCGAGCCGGGCTTGGCGAGCACCATCCCGCGTCGCACCTCCTTCTTGTCCACGCCGCGCAGCAGCACACCGGCGTTGTCGCCTGCGTGGATCTCGTCGAGGAGCTTGCGGAACATCTCGAGGTCGGTGGCGGTCGTCTTGCGGGTCTCGCCCATGCCGACGATCTCGATCTCGGACATCTTGTCGAGACGGCCGCGCTCCACACGGCCGGTGACCACGGTGCCGCGGCCCTGGATCGTGAAGACGTCCTCGATCGGCATGAGGAAGTCCTTGTCGACGTCGCGCTCGGGCTCCTGGATGTAGGAGTCGCACGCCTCCATGAGCTCGATGATCTTGGGCGTCCACTCGGGGTCGCCTTCGAGCGCCTTGAGCGCCGAGCCACGGATCACGGGCACGTCGTCGCCGGGGAACTCGTACTCGTTGAGGAGCTCGCGCACCTCGAGCTCGACGAGGTCGAGGAGCTCGGGGTCGTCGACCATGTCCTCCTTGTTCATGAACACGACGATGTAGGGCACACCCACCTGGCGCGCCAGCAGGACGTGCTCACGCGTCTGCGGCATCGGGCCGTCGGCGGCGGACACGACGAGGATGGCGCCGTCCATCTGGGCCGCGCCGGTGATCATGTTCTTGATGTAGTCGGCGTGGCCGGGGCAGTCGACGTGGGCGTAGTGGCGGTTGGCCGTCTCGTACTCGACGTGAGCGATGGCGATCGTGATGCCGCGCTCGCGCTCCTCAGGCGCCTTGTCGATCTGGTCGAAGGCGGTGGCGGTGGTGCCGCCCGAGCCGGCGTCCGCGAGCACCTTGGTGATGGCCGCCGTGAGGGTGGTCTTGCCGTGGTCGATGTGACCGATGGTGCCGATGTTGAGGTGCGGCTTGTTCCGCTCGAACTTCTCCTTGCCCATCCCTAGAGCCTCCGGACTCTCATCTGGCGCAGGCCTTCAGCCTGCGGGGTGTACGGGGGACTACTCGCCGCGGACCTTGGCGACGATCTCTTCGGCAACCGACTCGGGCACATCGCGGTAGCACTCGAACTGCATCGTGTACGTAGCGCGGCCCTGCGTCCGTGAACGCAGGTCGGTAGCGTAGCCGAACATCTCGGCGAGGGGGACCTCGGCCTTGACGAGCTGAGAGTTGCCTCGGTTCTCCATGCCCTCGACCCTGCCGCGACGGCTCGAGAGGTCGCCGATCACGTCGCCCATGTAGTCCTCGGGCGTGATGACCTCGACGCGCATGATCGGCTCGAGCAGCACCGGCTTGGCCTTCTTGGCGCCTTCCTTGAAGGCCATCGAGCCTGCGATCTTGAACGCCATCTCCGACGAGTCGACGTCGTGGCTGTTGCCGTCGACGAGGGTGACCTTGATGTCGGTCATCGGGTAGCCGGCGACGATGCCGGTCTCCATGGCCTCGACGATGCCCCGCGAGACCGCCGGGATGTACTCGTTGGGGATCACCCCGCCCTTGGTCTTGTCCTCGAACTCGTACTCGGTGCCCGGCGGGGCGGGCTCGACGTTGATGACCACACGCCCGTACTGGCCGCGGCCGCCGGTCTGGCGTTTGAACGTGACGTCGACCTTCTCGACCGGCTTGCGGATGGACTCGCGGTACGCGACCTGGGGCTTGCCGACCGTGGCGTCGACCCCGAACTCGCGCACCATGCGGTCGACGAGGACCTCGAGGTGCAGCTCACCCATGCCCGAGATCGTGGTCTGGTTCGTCTCGTCGTCGGTCGCGACCACGAAGGTGGGGTCCTCCTCGGCGAGGGCGGCGAGCGCCTTGCCGAGCTTGTCCTGGTCGGCCTTGGAGGCCGGCTCGATCGCGACCTTGATCACCGGGGCCGGGAAGTCCATGGCCTCGAGCACGATCGGCCCCGACGGCTCGCAGAGCGTGTCGCCGGTGGTGACGTTCTTGAGCCCGACCGCCGCGACGATGTCACCGGCGTGGACGGCCTCCATGTCCTCACGGTGGTTGGCGTGCATGCGCAGGATGCGGCCGATGCGCTCGCGCTTGTCCTTGGCGGTGTTGACGACGGTCGAGCCCTTGTCGAGTCGACCGCTGTAGACGCGGAAGTACGTGAGCTTTCCCACGTAGGGATCGGTCATGATCTTGAACGCGAGCGCCGAGAACGGCTCGGCGTCGTCGGGCTTGCGGTCGAGCTCGGCGTGGGTCTTGGGGTTGGTGCCCACGACAGGCGGCACGTCGAGCGGAGAAGGCAGGTAGTCGATCACGGCGTCGAGGAGCGGCTGCACGCCCTTGTTGCGGAACGCGGTGCCGCAGAAGACCGGGCAGACGCTGACGTCGAGGGTTGCCGCGCGCAGCGCCCGCTTCAGCATCGCGGGCTCGACGGGTTCGTCGCCGAGGAAGCGCTCGAGCACCTCGTCGTCGTGGTCTGCGACGACCTCGATGAGGTCGTGCTTGGCCTTGGCCGCTGCTTCTTCGAGCTCGGCCGGGATGTCGACGGTCTCGAACGCCTCACCCATCCCGTCGCCCCACAGGTACGCCTTCATCTCGACGAGGTCGACGACCCCGCTGAAGGCGTCCTCGCTGCCGATCGGGAGCTGGCACACCGCCGGTGTCGCGTCGAGGCGGTCGACGAGGGACTGAACGGCCGCGTCGAAGTCGGCACCGACGCGGTCCATCTTGTTGATGAAGCAGATGCGCGGGACCCCGTAGCGGTTCGCCTGGCGCCACACCGTCTCGGACTGCGGCTCGACGCCGGCGACGGCGTCGAAGACGGCGACGGCGCCGTCGAGCACGCGCAGGGACCGCTCGACCTCGATCGTGAAGTCGACGTGGCCGGGGGTGTCGATGATGTTGATCGTGTGTCCCGCCCACTCACAGGTGGTCGCGGCCGACGTGATCGTGATCCCGCGCTCTTGCTCCTGGACCATCCAGTCCATGACGGCGGCACCCTCGTGGACCTCACCGATCTTGTAGGTGCGCCCCGTGTAGTAGAGGATGCGCTCGGTCGTGGTGGTCTTGCCCGCGTCGATGTGGGCCATGATGCCGATGTTGCGGACCTTGTCGAGCGGTACGCGGTTGTCAGCCATCTCTCAGCTCTCGTGTGATCAGGCCCCGCACGGAGCACCGACGGAGGCTCCGCGGGGACAGCAGACGGGCAGGTGCAGGAACGGGGGGCGGTAGCGGAGCAGCTACCAGCGGTAGTGGGCGAAGGCCTTGTTGGCCTCGGCCATCTTGTAGGTGTCGTCGCGGCGCTTGACGGCGGCACCGACGTTGTTGGCCGCGTCGAGCAGTTCACCTGCGAGGCGCAGCGCCATCGTCTTCTCGCGGCGCTGGCGGGCGTAGCCCACGAGCCAGCGGATCGCGAGCGACGTGCCGCGGCGCGGCCTCACGTCCACGGGCACCTGGTACGTGGCACCACCGACGCGACGAGGCCGCACCTCGAGATGGGGACGGGCGTTGTCTACCGCCTGCTTGAGGATCTGGACGGGATCGGCGCCGGTGCGCTCGTGGCAGGTCTCGAGGGCGTCGTACACGATCTTCTCGGCGAGGCTCTTCTTGCCGCCGAGCATGACCTTGTTCACGACCTGGGTCACGAGGACCGAGTGGTGGATCGGGTCGGCGGTGAGCTCGCGTCGCGAAGCTGGGCCTCGGCGTGGCATCGGCTCAGCCTTCCTTCTTGGTGCCGTAGCGGGAGCGGCTGCGCCTGCGGCCCTCGACCCCGGCGGCGTCGAGGGCGCCGCGGACGATCTTGTAGCGGACGCCGGGAAGGTCCTTCACGCGGCCGCCACGCACGAGCACGATCGAGTGCTCCTGGAGGTTGTGGCCCTCACCCGGGATGTAGGCCGTCACCTCGACTCCGCTCGAGAGGCGCACACGCGCGATCTTGCGCAACGCCGAGTTCGGCTTCTTCGGCGTCGTGGTCTTGACCTGGGTGCAGACGCCGCGCCTCTGCGGCGAGCCCGAGAGGGCCGGGGTCGCGTTCTTGGCGGGCTTGCTCGAGCGTCCGTCGCGGACGAGCTGTTGGATGGTGGGCACTAGCGGGTTACCTCTATCTCTGGCTACGGGCCGCGCCGCCGGGAGGCGTTGGGGCGGGGCCCGATGCGGAACGCCGAGTTCGCCCCGGAGGGCACACGAACCCACGCACTGTAGTCAGCGCGAAAGTCGCGGTCAAAGGCGAGGGATCAACAGTAGTCGCCGCAACGGCGACGCGTTCACCGCGGTCGCAGCGCGAACTCGGCGCTACGCACGTCGTAGAGCTGCAGCCGCGCCTCCGCCACAAGCGGGGTGACGCAGGCGGGATCACCGCCGCACGCCCCGACGCGAGTCCAGGTGTCCGCGGCCCCCGCGAGCAGTCCGGAGAGGTCCGTGGCACGGGCGTTCACGTCGCCGGGCAGGTCCTTGCCGGGCAGCGCCTGTGCCCAGGCTCCCGCTGCTGCGACGATGGAGGGTGCGGCAGCGCCGGCGACGGCTGACAGCCCGCCGGGCGGCAGGTCGGACGGAGACCCCTCCGACGCATGCCACGCGTCGACGGCGTCCCAGAACCGCGCAGCGTATGGCTCCCACGTCTCACGCCACGCGTCGACCGTGCTGGCGCTCATCTGCACGGTCGGCGGTGCTGCGACAGAGCGGCCTCCGTCGCAACCCGCTAGCGCCACAACCGCCCCTAACGCCGCCATCACCAACAGCACAGGTCGAAACGCGCCGGCCAAGTCGTCCCACCTCCGAGCGGCACCAGAGGTGGCTGACCATACTTGTATACCGAGGGCCTGGCAAGGATCGGGGTGTTGCGGCAGTCGCGTCAGCCGGCGTCGCCCACGGGCTCGGAGCCGGCGTCCTCGCTGCTGCCGATCTGGCGCAGGAACGCGGCAGCCGCCTCCGCCGACATCTCCTCGTCCATCTCCGCACCCGCCGTGAAGAACGGGTGGACCTGGACGACGTCGCCGCCGTCGGGGAAGCCCGGCTGCACGTAGCGGTACGCGGGCATGCCTGTCCCCGCCGGGATCAACCGGCCGATGATGACGTTCTCCTTGAGCCCGAACAGCGGGTCGCTCTTGCCTTCGATCGCGGCCTCGGTGAGCACACGGGTCGTCTCCTGGAAGGACGCCGCCGACAGCCACGACTCGGTGGCCAAGGACGCCTTGGTGATCCCCATGAGCTCCTGGCGCGCCTCGGCCGGGTTCTGGCCCGACTGCACGAGCTCGCGGTTGGTCTCCTGGAAGGTGCGCGCGTCGACACGCTCACCGGGCAGGAACCCGCTGTCACCGGGGTCGGCCACCACGACCTTGCGCATCATCTGGCGCACGATGAGCTCGACGTGCTTGTCGTGGATGTCGACGCCCTGAGACGTGTAGACGTTCTGCACCTCGGCGACGAGGTACTCCTGCACGGCCCGCATCGACTTGACCTCGAGCAGCTCCTTGGGGTCGAGAGGCCCCTCGGTGATGCGGTCACCGGGCCGTACCTCGTCGCCGTCACGGACGGCGAGGCGCTGACGCAGCCCGACCTCGTAGCTCTCGGACTCGTCACCGTCGCCCTCGACGTGGATGACCCGCAGCTTGGCCTCGTCGTCGTCCTCGATGCGGACGCGGCCGGCGATCTTGGCGATCTCGGCCTTGCCCTTGGGGTTGCGCGCCTCGAAGAGCTCCTGCACGCGGGGGAGACCCTGGGTGATGTCACCGCCGGCGGCGATACCGCCGGTGTGGAAGGTCCGCATCGTGAGCTGGGTGCCGGGCTCGCCGATCGACTGGGCCGCGATCGTGCCGACCGCCTCACCGATCTCGCACTCGCGCCCGGTCGCCAGCGCGAGGCCGTAGCACTTGCCGCACACGCCGACGCGGGTCTGGCAGGTCAGCACGCTGCGCACCTTGACCGACGTCACGCCGGCCTCCTCGACTGCCTCGACCATCTCGCGGGAGACGATCTCGCCCGCCGGGACGACCACGGTGCCGTCGGGCGCGACCACGTCCTCGGTCGGCACACGCCCGAAGATCCTGCTCTCGTGGCTGCGGGCCCCGTCGGTGAGGTCGATCGCGATCCCGCGCTCGGTGCCGCAGTCGTCCTCGAGGATGATGACCTCTTGCGCGACGTCGACGAGCCGCCGGGTCAGGTAGCCCGAGTCAGCGGTGCGCAGCGCGGTGTCGGCGAGGCCCTTGCGGGCGCCGTGGGTGGAGATGAAGTACTCGAGGACCGACAGGCCCTCGCGGTAGTTGGACCGGATCGGGCGCGGCATGATCTCGCCCTTCGGGTTCGCCACCAGCCCACGCATGGCGCCGATCTGGCGAACCTGGATCACCTGTCCGCGGGCACCCGAGTCGGTCATCATCTGGATCGAGTTGAACGGGTCCTCGCGCAGCTGCGTGACCATCGCGTCCTTGACGCGGTCGGACGCCTCCTGCCAGATCTCGATGAGCTGCAACCGCCGCTCGTGCTCGGTGATCGCGCCCTTGCGGTAGTTCGACTCCACCTTGTCGGCACGCTTCTCGAACTCGTCGAGGATCTCGGTCTTGTCGGTCGGGACCTTGACGTCGTCGATCGAGAACGTCAGCCCCGAGACCGTCGCGAAGTGGAAACCGACCTCCTTGAGCCGGTCGAGCGTCTCCTGCAGCTCCGTCTTGGTGAGCACCTCGGTGAGCTCGGTGACGACACGGCCGAGGTCCTTCTTGCGCAACGGCTCGTTGATGAACCGGTACGAATCGGGGAAGACCTGGTTCAGGATCACACGACCGACGGTGGTCTCGACGAGCTCGCCGTTCATCTCCGGCTTCACGCCACGCACCTTGATGCGGGCGTGGAGGTCGAGCTCGCGCTCGCCACCGGCACCGAGCTGCTCGTAGGCCATCTGCACCTCGCCCGGGGACGAGAACACCCGTCCCTCGCCGCGGGCGCCCTCGCGCTCCTCGGACAGGTAGTAGACGCCGATGACCATGTCCTGGGTCGGCGTCACGAGCGGGCGCCCGTGCGCGGGGCTGAGCACGTTGTGCGCCGAGAGCATGAGCACCCGCGCCTCGGACTGCGCCTCGACCGAGAGCGGCACGTGCACGGCCATCTGGTCGCCGTCGAAGTCGGCGTTGAAGGCGGCGCACACGAGCGGGTGGATCTGGATCGCCTTGCCCTCGATCAGGATCGGCTCGAACGCCTGGATCCCGAGGCGGTGCAGCGTCGGCGCCCGGTTCAGCAGCACCGGGTGCTCACGGATCACCTCTTCGAGCACGTCCCACACCTGCGGCCGCGCACGCTCGACCATCCGCTTCGCCGCCTTGATGTTGGCGGCGAGGTCGAGCTGGACGAGGCGCTTCATCACGAAGGGCTTGAACAGCTCGAGCGCCATCGCCTTGGGCAGGCCGCACTGGTGCAGCTTGAGCTGCGGCCCGCAGACGATCACCGACCGGCCCGAGTAGTCGACGCGCTTGCCGAGCAGGTTCTGGCGGAAGCGGCCCTGCTTGCCCTTGAGCATGTCCGAGAGCGACTTCAGCGGGCGGTTGCCGGGACCGGTCACCGGGCGTCCGCGGCGGCCGTTGTCGAGGAGGGCGTCGACGGCCTCCTGCAGCATCCGCTTCTCGTTGTTGACGATTATCTCGGGCGCCCCGAGGTCGAGCAGCCGCTTGAGGCGGTTGTTGCGGTTGATCACGCGGCGGTACAGGTCGTTGAGGTCGGACGTGGCGAAGCGGCCACCGTCGAGCTGGACCATCGGGCGCAGGTCGGGCGGGATCACCGGAACCGCCTCGAGCACCATGCCGAGCGGGCTGTTGCGGCCGTTGTTGAAGCTCGCCGTCACCTTGAGCCGCTTGATGGCGCGCGTGCGCTTCTGACCCTTGGAGTTGACTATCTCGTCACGCAGGTCGGCCTCGGTCTTGTCGAGGTCGATGTGGGCGAGCAGCTCGCGGATGGCCTCTGCTCCCATCCCGCCGTCGAAGTACTCCTCGTAGCGGTCGACCATGTCGCGCCACACGAACTCGTCGGGCTCGAGCTGGGCGACCGCGAGCTTCTTGAACTTCGTGAACACGGCCTCGAGGTGGTCGGCCTCGGACTCGGTGCGCTCGCGGTCGCGCTGGGACTCGCGGCGCATCTCCTTGTCGAGCTGCTTGCGCCGCGTCTCGACCTCCGCCTCGGTCGAGCCTTCCTCCTCCATGCGGGAGAGCTCTTCCTCGGCTTCGGCGGTGCGGTCCTGCTCGCGCTGCTCGAAGTCCTTCCAGACGTCGTCGACCTCGTTGCGCATCCGCGACTCGAGCTCGGGCAGGTCCTTCGTGCGCCGCTCGACGTCGACACGGGTGCAGATGTACGCCGCGAAGTAGATGACGCGCTCGAGGTCCTTGGGCGAGAGGTCGAGCAGGTAGCCGAGGCGGCTCGGCACGCCCTTGAGGTACCAGATGTGGGTGACGGGTGCGGCGAGCTCGATGTGGCCCATGCGCTCGCGCCGCACCGACTTGCGGGTGACCTCGACCCCGCAACGCTCGCAGATGATGCCCTTGAAGCGGACGCGCTTGTACTTGCCGCATGCGCACTCCCAGTCCTTGACCGGACCGAAGATGCGCTGGCAGAAGAGCCCGTCCATCTCGGGCTTGAGCGTGCGGTAGTTGATGGTCTCGGGCTTCTTGACCTCGCCGTTGGACCACGCACGGATCTGCTCCGCGGTCGCGAGCCCGATCCGGAGCTGGTCGAAGATGATCCCTGACGTCTGCGGGTAGGCGACTGCAGTCATCGAGCGGCCTCCTCGGCCTCGCTGCGCTCCGGTCGCGAGATGTCGATGCCGAGCTCCTCCGCGGTCCTGAACGCGTCCTCTTCGTAGTTGTGCATCTCGATCTCGTGGCCTTCACGCGAGAGGACCTCGACGTTGAGGCAGAGCGACTGCATCTCCTTGACGAGCACCTTGAACGACTCGGGCAGGCCCGGCTCTGGGATGTTCTCGCCCTTGACGATCGCCTCGTAGACCTTCACGCGGCCCAGCACGTCGTCGGACTTGATCGTGAGCAGCTCCTGCAGGCAGTGCGCGGCGCCGTACGCCTCGAGCGCCCACACCTCCATCTCGCCGAAGCGCTGGCCCCCGAACTGGGCCTTACCGCCGAGGGGCTGCTGGGTGATCATCGAGTACGGGCCGGTCGAGCGTGCGTGGATCTTGTCGTCGACGAGGTGCAGCAGCTTCAGGATGTACATGTAGCCGACGGCGATCTGGTGGTCGTAGGGCTCACCGGTGCGACCGTCGTAGAGCGTCGCCTTGCCGTCCTGGCCGACGAGGCGCACGTCGCCGTGGGTGGGGTGAGAGGTGCGGAGCAGACCCTGGATCGACGGGTGCGGCTCGCCGGTGGATGGGTTGACGCCGACGACCTTCTCCTCGGCGTCGGTCCAGTGCGCACCGTCGAAGACCGGCGACGCGATCCACGCCGCCGGTTCGCGGCGCGGTGAGATCTTGCGGCGCCCGTCGGGCGGAACCGGGGCCGGCCCGTCGTCCCAACCCGTCTCGGCGGCCCAGCCGAGCAGCGTCTCGAGCACCTGGCCCACGTTCATGCGGGTCGGCACACCGAGCGGCGAGAGGATGATGTCGATGGGGGTGCCGTCGCTGAGGAACGGCATGTCCGCCTCGGGCATGATCTTGGCGATCACACCCTTGTTGCCGTGACGGCCGGCGAGCTTGTCCCCGACGCTGATCTTGCGCTTCTGCGCGACGAAGACCCGCACGAGCTTGTTCACACCGGGGTTGAGGTCGGCGTTGTCCTCGCGGCTGTAGACGCGGACGTCGATCACCTTGCCCCACTCGCCGTGGGGGACCTTGAGCGACGTGTCGCGGACCTCGCGCGCCTTCTCGCCGAAGATCGCGCGGAGCAGGCGCTCCTCGGGCGTGAGCTCGGTCTCGCCCTTCGGTGTCACCTTGCCGACGAGGTAGTCGCCGGCACCGACCTCGGCACCGATGCGGATGATCCCACGCTCGTCGAGGTCGCGCAGGACCTCCTCGCTCACGTTGGGGATGTCGCGGGTGATCTCCTCTTCACCGAGCTTGGTGTCGCGGGCCTCCATCTCGTACTGCTCGATGTGGATCGAGGTGAGGACGTCGTCCTTGACGAGGCGCTCGCTGAGCACGATCGCGTCCTCGAAGGTGTGGCCCTCGAAGGTCATGAACGCGACGAGGAGGTTCTTGCCGAGCGCGAGCTCGCCGGTGTCGGTGTTGGGACCGTCGGCGATGATGTCGCCGGCCTTGACCTTCTGGCCCTCGACGACGAGCGGCTTCTGGTTGAAGCACGTCGACTGGTTCGAGCGCCGGAACTTCATGAGCCGGTACGTCTTGCGGGTCTTGGACTTGGCGCCCTCGAGCACGACGCGGTCACCGGCGACCTCGACGACGGTGGCGTCCTCCTCCGCGATGATCACGTCGCCGGAGTCGAACGCCGCCACCGACTCCATGCCGGTGCCGATGAACGGCGCCTCGACACGCAGGAGCGGGACGGCTTGGCGCTGCATGTTCGAGCCCATGAGCGCGCGGTTGGCGTCGTCGTGCTCGAGGAAGGGGATGCAGGCCGTGGACACCGACACGATCTGGCGCGGTGAAACGTCCATGAAGTCGATCTCGGTGCCGGGCACGTACTCGACCTCGCCGCCACGGCGGGCGAGGACGCGGTCGCTCACGAACTTCGACGTCTTGGTGTCGATCTCGGCGTTCGCCTGCGCGATCGTGTAACCGCCCTCGCGGTGGGCGTCGAGGTACTCGATCTCACCCGACACCTTGCCGCCGGTGACCTTGCGGTAGGGCGTCTCGATGAAGCCGTAGTCGTTGATCCGCGCGTACGTGGCGAGGGAGCCCATCAGGCCGATGTTGGGGCCCTCGGGCGTCTCGATCGGGCACATGCGGCCGTAGTGGGACGTGTGGACGTCGCGCACCTCGAACCCGGCACGCTCACGCGAGAGGCCGCCGGGGCCGAGCGCCGACAGGCGCCGCTTGTGCGTCAGGCCGGTGAGGCTGTTGGTCTGGTCGTAGAGCTGGCACAGCTGGCTCGTGCCGAAGAACTCCTTGAGCGCAGCGGTCAGGGGGCGGATGTTGATCAGGGTCGTGGGCGTGATCGCCTCGACCTCCTGGGTGGTCATCCGCTCGCGGACCACGCGCTCCATGCGTGTCAGCCCGATGCGCACCTGGTTCTGGATCAGCTCGCCGACCGCGCGGATGCGGCGGTTGCCGAAGTGGTCGATGTCGTCGGTGGTGTACCCGTCGGCGCCCTCCCAGAGCTTGACGAGGTACTTGACGGTCTCGAGCACGTCCTCGGGCGTGAGCACGTGGGGACCGGTCTTGTCGTCGCGGTCGAACTTCTGGTTCGCCTTGTAGCGGCCCACGCGCGAGAGGTCGTAGCGCTTGGACGAGAAGAAGAGCTGCTCGAGCAGACCGCGGGCGGACTCGACCGAGGGCGGCTCGCCGGGACGCAGGCGGCGGTAGATCTCGATGAGCGCTTCCTCGCGGGTCGAGGTCGTGTCGCGGTCCAGTGACGCCTGGATGCATGCAGCGCCGTCGAAGTAGTCGAGGATGGCCTCGTCGGTGGTGAGGTCGACGTCGCCGAAGTCGAGCGCACGCAGCAGCACAGTGACGAGCTGGCGACGCTTGCGGTCGACGCGCACGCCGCACGTGTTGCGCTTGTCGGTGTCGAACTCGAGCCAGGCACCGCGGGCGGGGATGACCTTCGCGCCGAAGAGGAGCTTCTCGCTGGTCTTGTCGGGTGTCTGGTCGAAGTAGATGCCGGGGCTGCGCACGAGCTGGCTGACGACGACCTTCTCGGTGCCGTTGATGATGAAGGTCCCCGAGGGGGTCATGAGCGGGAACTCGCCCATGAAGACCCGCTGCTCCTTGATCTCCCCAGTCTCGCGGTTGCCGAAGCGCGCGGTCACGAACAGCGGACTGCCGAACTGCATGTCCCGCTCACGGCACTCCTCGATGGAGTGCTTGGGCTCCTCGAACTCGTGATCGACGAACTCGAGGATCAGGTTGCCCGAGTAGTCCTCGACCGGGGACACCTCGCGCAAGGTGTCTGCGAGGCCCGCGTTCACGAACCAGTCGAACGACGCCTTCTGGACTGCGAGTAGATCCGGTACCGGGAGTACTTCCTCGATGGTGGTGAAAGAGACGCGGTCACGCGTGAGAGGGCGCGTCAAAGTCGCCAACGGAGCTCACATCCTTCGCGAGACGGGGCGGGCCTGGGAGCGAACGGTCAGTATACCCGCGAGGGGATTTCGGTCAAGCCGCGCGAAACCACCGCCGGGCCTATCGGCTCACCCGGCGGTCGCACGCTCTTGCTGGGGAAGTCGCGTGCCAGGAGAGATCCTCGCTTCGCTGCGTGACGACGGGTCACTTGAAGCGACCCGCAGCAGTGTCCCGCCAGGGTACGACGCCACCGAGTGGCCGTCAATCATCCGGCGAGGGCCGCTGCCCGCCGCCGAACGCGCCGGAGGTGCCCCTGAGGGCACCTCCGGCGACATGAAACAGGGGTCGGCGCGAGCGGGTCCTACTTGACCTCGACGCCCGCGCCGGCCTCCTCGAGCTTGGTCTTGGCGGCCTCAGCGTCCTCTTTCGAGACACCCTCGACGACGGGCTTGGGCGCGCCGTCGACGAGCTCCTTGGCCTCCTTGAGACCGAGCTTGGTGATCTCGCGCACGACCTTGATGACCTGGATCTTCTGGTCGCCTGCACCGGTGAGGACGACGTCGAAGCTGTCCTTCTCCTCCTCGGCGGCAGCCTCACCACCGCCGCCACCGGCGACGGCGACGGCGACCGGGGCGGCCGGGGTCACGTCGAAGCGCTCCTGGAACTTCTCACGAAGCTCGTTGAGCTCGAGCACGGTCATGTTGGCTATGGAGTCGAGGATCTCGTCGACGGATGCCATGTGTCTCTCCTATCGGGTACTGCGGACGGTCGGACTCGGGTCGGGACTACGCGGACTGCTTCTCGATGAGGGCGTCCTGGAGGGCGAGGAAATCCTGGAGCGGAGCCGCGAGCAGGCTCGCGAACTGCGACATGGGCGCCTCGAGGAGGCCGGCGATCTCGGCGAGCATGACCTCGCGGCTGGGAAGCTTCGCGAGGGCGCGGATGTCGGCCTCGGCGACGCGGTTCCCGTCGAGGACGCCGGAGCGGATCACGAGCTCCTCGTGGTCCTTGGAGAAGTCGGCGAGCACCTTCGCGGCGCCGGCCACCTCGTCGCCGGCGTACACGAGGGCGATCGGCCCCACGAGCTCGTCCTCGAGGAACTCGAGGCCGGCCTTGTGCGCCGCGCGACGTGCCAGGGTGCACTTGACCACCTTGCAGGCGGCACCGCTCTGTCGCAGGCTGCGCCGCAGCTGCGCGAACGAGTCGACGTCGAGGCCGCGGTACTCGGTGACGAAAACGGCCTCGGCTGCGCTCAGGTCTGCGGCGATCTCGTCGACCGCCGCGACCTTCTCGGCCCGCGGTTCCCGGGTCGTGGTCTCTGTCATCGGCACCTCCGTGCGGGCCAACTCGTCCAGTCCTGGCGCCGGCCCGAGGCCAGCGCGGCGGACGCGGCCCGTGCGCGCACGGGTGCCGTCGACGCTGCCTACACAGGGCGCCCTTGCGGGCGATTACCGACGACCTGCGGTCTCGGGCGGCGAAGGTGGCAGTGTAGCGCGAGAGCCCTCGCAACCGACACTGGACACCCGGAGCGCCTTGGACCGTTCTCGGCGCGGACGTGGACCGAATCCGACGTCTCGGCGCGAGGCGAGCACTATCGTGCCGCCTTCGCGCCGAGACGGGGTGGGGCGCGGACGGCGCCGTCAGTCCTCGTGGGGCAGGGGATCGGAGGGATCGATCTTGACGCCGGGACCCATCGTCGACGCGACGGAGATCGCGCGCAGGTAGCGGCCCTTGGCGGAAGCAGGCTTGACCCGCTGCAGCTCCTCGAGCGCGGCGACGTAGTTGTCGAGGAGCTGATCGGGGCCGAAGCTGGCCTTGCCGATGCCGATGTGGACGTTGCCGTAGCGGTCATTGCGGTACTCGACGCGGCCTGCCTTGAACTGCTGGACCGCCTCGGCGACGTTGGGGGTCACCGTTCCCGCCTTGGGGTTCGGCATCAACCCGCGAGGCCCGAGGACCTTCCCGAGCTTGCCCACCGTCGCCATCATGTCGGGGGCCGCGATCGCTACGTCGAAGTCGAGCATGCCCCCTTGGACCTGCGTGGCGAGGTCGTCGGCGCCGACGAGATCGGCCCCGGCCTCCTCTGCTGCACGCGCCGCCTCCCCCTGGGCGAAAACAGCGATCCGCACGGACTTGCCGGTCCCGTGCGGCAGGGACACGGTGCCGCGCACGGCCTGGTCGGCCTTGCGGGCGTCGATGCCGAGCTTCACCGCGAGCTCGACGGTCTCGTCGAACTTCGCCGTCGCCGAAGCCTTGACGAGGGTCATCGCCTCGAGCGGTTGGTGCACCGACTCACGGTCGAACGCGCGTGCCGCGTTCTCGTACCGCTTGCCATTCTTTGACATGGTTGCCTCCTCGTGGTGCCAGCGGGGCCGGCGGCCCCTCCCACGTTCGTTCGCGAACCGCCCCGGCGGGGCGGCCGGAATCAGGTGCCGACGGCGATGCCCATCGAGCGAGCCGTCCCCTTGACCATCTCCATCGCGGCGTCGATGTCGTTGGCGTTGAGGTCGGGCATCTTCGTCTCGGCGATCTGGCGGACCTGGTCGAGCGTCACGCTCCCTGCCGTCTCCCGCAGCGGGTCCGCGGCCGCCTTCTCGACCCCGGCCGCCTGCTTGAGCAGGAACGATGTCGGTGGGGTCTTCGTGATGAACGTGAACGACCGGTCCTCGAAGACCGTGATCTCCACGGGCACGATCTGACCCTGCTGTGACTGGGTCCTCTCGTTGTAGGCCTTGCAGAAGTCCATGATCGCCACGCCGTGGGGACCGAGGGCGGTGCCAACGGGCGGGGCAGGCGATGCCTGACCGGCAGGAATCTGCAACTTCACGACTGCGACGACGCGCTTGCGTCCCATCGGTGGTCTCCTCAGGAGGTGGGCTTCAGAGCTTCTGGACCTGATCGAAGCCCAGCTCGACAGGTGTCTCGCGTCCGAAGATGTTGACGAGCACCTTCAGCTTCGACTGATCCACGTTGATCTCGGCAATGGTGCCATTGAAGTCGGCGAAGGGGCCACCCATGACGCGGACGCTCTCACCGACCTCCCAGTCGAGCTTCGGCTTGATCTTCTTGTCGGGCTTGACCTGGAGGATGCGCTCGACCTCGCGCCGGGTGAGCGGGATGGGACGCGACCCCGACGACACGAACCCGGTCACACCCGGCGTGTGGCGCACGCACATCCACGCTTCCTGGTTGCGCTCGGGGTCCTCCATGCGCACCAGCACGTATCCCGGGAAGACCTTCTTGGGCACGACGGTCTTCTTGCCCGCCTTGAACTCGATCACGTCCTCCATGGGGATCACGCACTCGTAGATGACGTGCTCCATGTTCATGGACGCGATCCGGCTCATGAGGTTGGTCCGCACCTGGTTCTCGTGTCCGGCGTAGGTGTGGATCACGAACCATCGACCGGGGCGGTCGTAGGGACTCGGCGTCGACTCCGCCTCTTCGGCGACGTCCGCGGCCGCGGCGGACTCTTCAGGCGCGGCGACGGTCACGGTCCCTGCCGTGTCCGAATCTGGTGTGTCGGTCTCGGTGTCGATGGTCTCGTCCTCGATCACGTACGTCCCCTCGGGCCCCGGGTTCAGAAGAGGTTGAAGACGAACTGCGTGAAGAGCTGGTCGAGCCCGAACACGTAGCCCGTGAGCACAGCGACCGTCACGATGACGATCACGGTCGAGTTCACGACCTCCTTGCGCGTGGGCCACAGGACCTTGCGCATCTCGGCGATGACCTCACGCACGAACTGACGCGTGCCCACACGCTTGCGCTCGGAAGCCTGCTGGACTGCCTTCTGGCGCGCCGACTTCTGCGACTTGGTGTCGCGGCGCTCCGTGCTGTCCTGCATTCGCTTCATCTGACGGTTCACTGCACCGTCCTTCGTCTCGGTCGCAAGAAGATGTTCCTAAACGCTACGCGCACGGCCAGGCTCCCGGGACCGCGCGCTCCGCAGGGGCGGAGGGATTTGAACCCCCAACCGCTGGTTTTGGAGACCAGTGCTCTGCCGGATTGAGCTACGCCCCTTCCCGGCGCGACCCAGACCTTCGAGTCCCGGGCCGCGAACCCGGCAGTATAGACACCCGGTCGCTACAGCTCCCCGGCCGGAGGCTTCAGGACCGGGCCGCGAGCCCCACGCGAGCGAGGTCCGCGGCGAGCTTGCCCTGGCGCCACCGCACGAGGACGGTCGTCGCGACGCCACCGACGACGGCTGCGAGCACACCCGCCGTCACGAACCACCAGACGCGATGGCGCCGATCGGCGGGGAGGTCCATGCCGCCCTCGAACACGTAGGCGAGTATGTCGTCGACGAGTCCGGTCGGTACGGCCGGCAGGTCGTCGCGCAGTGTTCCCAGGGCGGTCGCGAGCACGGAGTCGCGATCTGCTGCTTCATCCCTCGGCATCGGTCACCCCCTCGGACTCCAGCGCGGCGCGCAGCCGTTTGCGGGCCCGGTGCAGCCGCACCTTGGCGGCGGTCACGCTGATGCCGAGCTCCTTCGCGATGACGTCGTGGGGGAGGTCGTACACGTCCTTCATGACGACCACCGCCCGCTGCTCGGGCGGGAGCTCCTGCAGCCGCCGCGTGAGCTGGCCCCGCAACGACAGGTTCTGGGAGACGTCCTCGGGACGGGGCCCGGTCGCCTCGGGCTCCTCGATGCCGTCGAGGCTCTCGGCGCGGTGGCGTCCACGGCGCCGCATGTAGGTGTACGCCGCGTTTGCCGTGATCCGGTACAGCCACGTGGTGAACGCAGCATCCCCGCGGAACTTGGGCAGCGATCTGTACGCGCGCAGATACGCCTCCTGCAAGACGTCACGTGCGTCGTCCTCGTTGCCGACGAGGCGGTAGGCAAGGCCGTACATCTCCGTGTGCGTCAATCGGACGAGCTTGCTGAAAGCGCCTTCGTCACCGGCGACGGCCGCCTCGACGAGTGCCGGTGTGATCCCGAAGGCGTCGGCCGCGTCGAGCGCCGCCGGGGCGTCCTCGGTCTCTGGTTCCTCTGGGTCGGGCGCGGCCACGCCGCGGCCTTCGTCACCGTCCTCCTCGGGGCCGGCCAACGTGCGCTTGCGCTTCAACGGCGGCTCCGGCTGGTCTCCCCTCCGACCCGGGCTCACCCGGAGCGGGTTACACACTGCACGGCACGGGCTCGCAAGTCCCGCCCGTGGGGGTAGCGGAGGGCGGGATCGAACCGCCGACACAGCGATTATGAGCCGCTTGCTCTACCACTGAGCTACTCCGCCGTGGCGACCCGAAGGCCGCGAGGTCGCCGCCACGATAGCGCGGCCCAGTTCTCGGGCTTGCGCCCGCCGCAGCGAATAGCATCGTCGGAGGCCGGGATCGGAGCAGGGATACCGGTCTGCCGCGCAGCATTGAAGGGGAGGCAACCGACGTCCGGGCGGGGTCGGTGCGTGCAGCCGTCGCTTGCGCACCCACGCCGGCCGTCCCCGGCGACCTCACGGCACCAGCGGTCCCGAGAGTCACGAGCGAGACCCGTGCAAGTCCAGGCACCAGCGACAGATGCGCAAGCGGGCTTCGTCCCCGTGGGCGGCTCGAACGGTACCGGCTTGTTCAACGCGTTCTACGAGGCCACGTCACCGATCGCGTTCGACTTCGCGTCGGGCCTCACACCGGACAATCGCGACGTCGCCGCCATCGTGGCCGCCTCGTACGAGGACGTGCAACGCGATCACGAGACCACGGGGGCGCCCTACCACGTGGTCCCGCTGCTGACGCGGGTCTACGCCGCGTCGTCACGATTCCCGCGTCCTCCGGCGCGGGCGACGCGGCCGGGCTTGGACGCCGTGGGGATGCTCGGCGAGCCGCACCGCAGCATCCTGCACTTGACGGAGCGGCACAGGTTCTCCGCCGAGAACACCGCAGCGATCGTGGGGCTCGACACCGCTGAGGTGGTCGAGGCGCGCGAGGACGCCCGCGCCGTGGCCCACGGCGTCTCCGCAGCGCTGGCGCTGTGCCCAGGCGGCGTCCCGGCATGTCCAGGCCTTGCAGCGGAGCTCGACCCCGCTCGAAGCACGCTGGAGCAGACCGAACGGATCCTCGACCACGCCGAGCGTTGCGATTCCTGCTTGCAGGCGGCGTTGGCGTCACCCGACCCGATCAGGGCGCTGCGCGGCGCCGCACCGACCGCCGCGGCACCCGCGCCCGCGCCGCGCATCGGCCCCGCCCCATCTGCGCATGCGGTGGGCACGGCACCGGGAATGCCCCTCGGCGCCGGCGCCGTGCCTCTGAGCGCGATGGCCGGGGGAGCGGCCGCGGGAGCCTCTCCTCTGCCCGGTCCGATCCCCGTGCCGGCGCCGTCGCTGGTGTCGAAAGCGGCACCCGCCAAGTCGCGCTCGTGGTCGCCGCTGCGTCTCTGGTCCAACGCGTCGGGATGGCAGCGATCCGGTGCAGTGATGGCGGTTCTCCTGATCGCCGCGCTCGTGGTCGCGATCGCGACGGGCAGCGAAGAAGACGACGTCGCCGCGCGGACGAACGGATCGGTGACCGCCCAGAGCAGCGCCCCCAGCACCAGGGGCCCGAGCCCTGCAGGCGGGCCGTCGACGACCACGACCACTCCGATCACCACCTCGCCGGTTGTGAGCGGTAGCCAGGGCCAGACGTCCACCACGTTCCCGGTCTCGGGCTCGAGCTCGGCGTCGGGCTCGTCGGGCTCGTATTCGCAGCCTTCGCCGACGCCCGCGGCCACGGTCCCACCTCAGCAGGTGCCCGAGACGACCGCGCCGCCGACGACGGCCCAGCCCGGCCCCGAGGTGACGAGCCAGTCGTGGGGGACGTCGCGGTACACGGCGCTCGTTCCCAACACCCCTCCCACCCGCGAGATCGACTTCGACTTCGTGAGCACAGGAACGTCGGTGACCTACACGACGTCGTGGGGTCAGACCGGCAACCTGCTCGCGGGTGAGGGCACCCTCGTGCTCACGGGCGTCCCACTGGGAGCCCAGACCCTGACGCTGACGATCACCGGGCCCAGTGGCACCTCGACCAAGGCCTTCGTGACGCCCATCCTCTGAGCCGCTGAACAGCCGGCTCCCTCAGGCGTCCACCGCCGCCAGGAACTCGAGAAGTGCCGCGGTGAACTCTGCGGGCTTCTCCTGCTGGGTCCAGTGCCCGGCACCCTCGATCGCCACCGTGCTCACGAGCCCGGGGACCCGCTCCGCAAGGGTCTCTATGACCCCACCCAAGGGCACCACGACGGCGTCGGCGGTGCCGTACACGAACGACGCGGGCACGTCGATGCGCGCGCCCTGCCAGGGAGCCGTCAACTCCCAGTTGCGGTCGAGGTTGCGGTACCAGTTGAGAGGACCGGTGAACCCCGAGCGCTCGAACGAACGCGTGAACTCGTCGAGGTCGGCATCGCTGAGCCAGCCCGGGAGCGCGTCGGGGACGTCCCCGAGCATCCGGAACCACCCGGCGTCGCGTGGCAGGCCGGCAGCGCGCGCCGTTGCAGCCACGAGATCGGTCTCGCCGGCGCCGGCGCAGAGCGTTCGTCTCATCGTCTCACGCACGTCCGCGCCCAGCTCTGCGTCGGCGACGCCAGGCTCCTGGAAGTAGAGCATGTAGAAGAAGCGGTCCTTGAAGGCCATCTCGAACAGCTCGGTCGGCGCGATCGGCATGCGCGGGGTGTGGGGCACGCTGACGCCCATCACCCGGTGGAAGCGGTCCGGACGGAACTGGGCTGCGTGCCAGGCCACCATCGAGCCCCAGTCGTGACCGACGATCGTGGCCGCCTCGACGGACTTCGCGTCCAGCAGGCCTACGAGGTCACCCACCAGGTGGAAGATGTCGTACGCGGCGACGTCCTCGGGCGCATCGGACGCGCCGTAGCCGCGCTGGTCGGGCACGATGACGCGATAGCCCGCCTCGACGAGCGGTTCGACCTGGTGCCGCCACGAGTACATGCACTCCGGGAAGCCGTGGCAGAGCAGGACGACGGGGTGTCCGCTGTCGCCGACGTCCAGGACCGACATCGCGATCCCGTTCGTGTGCACTACCTCGGGTGCTGCTGAGGCGTACATGAGCGGCGACGCTACCAGCGCGGCGCCACGGCGGGTAGAAACCCCCCAGGCTGAAGGGAGTCGAGTGGAACGGTTCGAGGCGGCAGGTCGCCGTGATCGCCGCGATCCGCCGGCAGAGCGGATAGCGGCGGCGATCTTCGACACCGACGGTGTGGTGACTCGCACCGCCACCGTCCATGCCGCGGCATGGAAGGACCTCTTCGACGCGTACCTGCGCAAGCGGGCAGCGACGACCGGCGCCGCCTTCGTCGAGTTCAGCGACGAGGACTACCTCCTCCACGTGGACGGAAAGGCGCGGGCGGACGGAGTGGCGAGCTTCCTCGCGTCCCGAGGCATCGAACTGCCTGCGGGGCGTCCCGACGACCCGCCCGGCACGGAGACCGTGTGGGGGCTCGGCAACGCCAAGAACGAGGTGTTCGCCGGCGTCGTCCGCGAGAACGGTGTCGAGCCCTTCCAGACGACTCTGGCACTCGTACGCTCACTGCGTCGCCACGGCATCCGCACCGCCGTCGTCTCGGCGAGCGAGAACTGCGCTGACGTGCTCGACGCCGCCGGCGCGTCCGGCGGCGTCGAGGTCCGCGTCGACGGCCGCGACGCCGCTGCGCTCGGCTTGGCCGGCAAACCCGACCCGGCGCTGTTCCTCGAGGCCGCACACCGCCTCGACGTCGCACCCCGCGACGCCGCGGTCGTCGAGGACGCCCTCGCAGGCGTCGAGGCAGGCCGGCGAGGGGGCTTCGGCCTCGTCGTCGGCGTCGACCGCAGCGGCCGGCCCGACGAGCTCCTACGGCACGGCGCCGACGTCGTCGTCACCGACCTCGCACAGCTCGAAGTAGAAGCAGACGGG
>JAIBAC010000093.1 GCA_019695375.1 Acidimicrobiia bacterium | reverse complement strand
GCTCGTCGACTACGGCGGGGCGCTGGGTTCGGCCGTGCTCGCCGCAGGTCTTGGAGTACGGAGGTGGTCCGGTGGCCCGAAGGCCACCGGACCCGGCGCCGAAGGCGGACTGGGAGGACGCCCTCCGGCGGCCACTCCGTCCGGATCCACGATCGCGACTGGGAGGACACGAGCCGCGGACCCTTGCCCCGGTTGCGGCACGAGCCCCCGTATTCGAGGACCCCCAGGGCCTCCACCAAGATACCGCCCGCGGAGGCTCGAGGCGAAGCGTTACGGCCGATCGTCCGGTGGACGCGCCGGATCGTGTCCGCGCCGGTGGTCGAGGCCGCGGCAGCGGCCGTTCGCGCCCGGCACCGGTGACCTCATAGAGTGGCACCTGTGAAGGATCCGCTCACTCAGAGCGCGGCCGGCGGCGGGACGGCGCCGTGAGGCTCCCGGCGACGCTCGGACGCTATCGCCTCGAGGCGGTCCTCGGCAGCGGCACGTTCGCGACCGTGTACCGGGGCCGTGACGAGGCCCTCGACGTGTCCGTGGCGGTCAAGGTGCTCGCCGACAACTGGTCGTTCGACCCCGAGACCCGCGGTCGCTTCATCGGCGAAGCTCAGCTCTTGCGACGCGTCGACGGCACCCGCGTGGTGCGAGTGCACGACATCGGCCAGACCGACGACGCGCGGCCCTTCTTCGTGATGGACTTCGCCGAGCACGGCACGATCGAGGACCGGATCGGGAGCCTCGCGGCAGAGGGACGGGTGCTCTCGGTCGAGGACGTGCTCCGCTTCGTACGCCAGCTCGCCGAGGGAATCGCCGAAGTGCACCGCCTCGGCGTCGTCCACCGCGACCTCAAGCCCTCGAACCTGCTGTTGCGCGGCACGCGGCCGGCCGCAGGAGGTGGCGGGACCTCTGCGGACGACGTCGGAACGGCGCTCGTCCATCTCGACGAGCGCCTCGTCGTCGGCGACCTCGGCCTCGCACGCGACCTCGACGGGCCGACGCGCCTGACCGCAGCGGTCGGTACACCCGGATACATGGCGCCCGAGCAAGCCGACCCGGCGAGCCCAATCGACGCCCGTGCCGACATCTACGCAGCCACGGCGATACTGCACACCGTCGTGGCGGGGGCGCCGCCACCGGACGACGCGGCAGCGGTGCTCGACGACCCGAGCCTGCCACGAGCGGTGGCCGACCTGCTGCGTCGCGGGCTCGCGCGCCGCCCGCAGGACCGCTACGCCACTGTCGAGGAGTGGCTCTTCGCCGTCGAGGCAGCCCTCGACACGGTCGGTGACGACTGGCAGACTCCGGTGGTACGGGTGCCGTTCCTCGAGGGGCTGTCGACGCTGACACGCTCGACGCCCCGCGTCCGCCGTGCCGTGGCCGACCCGCCTGCGGGGAACGCGCCTGTGCCCGCGCCGGGTGCTGCGCCGCCGCCGAAGACCGGACGCGCGCGGGCAGGTGTGGTCGCCGCGGTGGTCCTGGCGGCAGTCGCCGCCGCCGCGGCCGTCGTCCTGCTGGTGCAGAACCGCGGGGGAGGTGAAGCGACCGAAGGCCCCGAGCCCACGGGTGAGATGGCCGGGGTCGCACCTGCGCCCGGTGTGTCGACACGCCTGATCGATCCCATCGACGTGACCGCGACCCCCGACGGGACCGCCTTCATCGTCGAGATGAGCACGAACCGCATCCGGCGCCTCGCCCCCGACGGCACCCTGAGCACCGTGGCGGGTACAGGCGCGATCGGCTTCTCCGGCGACGGCGGGCAGGCGACACGCGCGACGTTCTCGGCACCGCTGGCGGCCGCGGCGGCGGCCGACGGTTCCGTGCTCGTCGCCGACAGCGGGAACGGGCGCGTGCGGCGCATCGCCTCCGACGGAACCGTGAGCACCGTCGCGGGGAACGGCTCGTCGGGGAGCGCGTCGCCCGGGGCGGATGCCCGTTCGGTGGGCCTGTCACCGACCGACGTGGAAGTGCTCCCCGACGGGAGGTTCCTCGTCGCCGAGGCGTTCGAGCACAGGGTGTGGGTCGTCGAGGACGGCAAGCTGCAGCCCTTCGCCGGAAACGGAGCCGAGGGCAACAGCGGCGACGGCGGGCCGGCCGCCGGCGCGTCGTTCACGTCGCCGTCGGCGATCGCGGCGGCCCCCGACGGGAGCGTCTACGTGCTCGACGACACGGCCGCCGTGGTGCGCCGCATCGACTCCGACGGAACCGTGACGAGGGTGGCGGGAACCGGCACCCCCGGATTCGGCGGTGACGGCGGCCCCGCCACAGGCGCGCAGTTCGACAGCCCGCAGGGGATCGTCGTCGCGCCCGACGGTTCGGTGTACATCGGCGACGTGCGCAACCGCAGGGTGCGCCGCATCGGCCCAGACTCCACGATCACGACCGTGGCAGGCTCGGGCAACCGCGGCTTCTCCGGCGACGGCGGTCCCGCCACGGCAGCGGACCTCTCCACCCCGACCTCTCCAGCGCTCGGTCCCGATGGCGAGATCCTCTTCGTCGACGGGTACAACAACCGGATCCGCGCCGTCGCCGAGGACGGCACGATCAGGACCGCAGCGGGTACGGGCCCGTCCGGGCTCGCAGGTGACGGTGGTCCCGCGACCGAGGCACCTCTGCGCACACCCGAGGGTCTCGCCTTCGACCCCCGCGGCCGCCTCGTCGTCGTCGAGGGCTACACGGGTGCGGTGCGGATGGTCGACACCGACGGCACGATCACCACGATCGGACTGCAGAGCGACATCGGGCTCCTGGGCCTCGCGATCGCGCCGAGCGGGCTCATGTCAGGGACCTCGGGCCTCACCTCGAAGGTCTACGCGGCCACGGCGGCGGACAACTTCGTGGCGCTCGGGGGGACGGGGGCCGCCGGATACTCCGGCGACGGTGGCCCCGCCGTCTCAGCGCAGTTCAACTATCCGATCGGGGTCGCGTTCGATGCGAGCAGCTTGCTGATCGCTGACAGCGCCAACAGCCGGGTCCGCCGGATCGACCAGAGCGGCGTGGTGACGACGGTCGCCGGAACCGGTCTGCCCGAGAACGACGGTGGGCGCGACGTTCCCGCCGCCGAAGCCAGCTTCGCCGGCCCCTACGGTGTCGCCGTCGGCGCGGACGGGTCCGTCTACGTGACCGAGCTCGTCGGCAACCGGGTGCGCCGCATCAGACCCGACGGAACCGTCACGACCGTCGCCGGCACCGGCCAGCCGGGCTACGGCGGTGACGGCGGTCCGGCGACATCGGCGAGGCTCAACGGGCCTGCCGGTGTCGCGGTGGCTGCCGACGGGAGCGTCTACGTGACCGAGCTGAAGGGACACCGGGTGCGGCGCGTGGGCGCGGACGGGGTCATCACGACCGTCGCCGGCACCGGCGAAGCGGGGTTCTCCGGCGACGGTGGACCAGGAGCCGAGGCCGAGCTCTCGGCGCCGGCGTTCTGCACCATCGGTCCCGACGCCGGCCTGTACGTTTCCGACTCGGGCAACGGCCGCGTGCGCCGGATCGACGCCTCCGGAACGATCACGACGGTCGCAGGAGCGTTCTGAACGCAGGCCCGCGACAGGAGGGCATGAGCAGGGGTGGCCATCCCGGACCGCATCGGCCGATACCGGGTCGTCGGGCTCTTGGGCACGGGTGCCTCGAGCGCCGTGTTCCGCGCGCACGATCCCGAGCTCGACATCGATGTCGCGGTCAAGGTCCTCGCGGACAACCTCTCCCACCGTGAGGACCTCGTGCAGAGGTTCCTGCGCGAAGCGCGGCTGTTGCGCACGATCACCGACCCGCGCGTCGTGGCGGTGCACGACGTGGGTGTGCTCGAGAGCGGCCAGCCGTACCTGGTGATGGACCTCGTCGACGGAGGCTCGCTCGCGGAGCGCGCTGCAGCGGTGGACGCTTCGGGTGCACGGGTGCGGCCCGAGGCGCTCGTCGCCACCGGACTCGAGCTCGCATCGGCGGTCGAGGCCGTCGCTGCCCACGGACTCGTGCACGGCGATCTCAAACCCGAGAACATCTTCATCGGCGGCGACGGTCGGACGGCACCGCGGGGTGCCTTCGTCGGTCCCGGCGAACGCCTCGTCGTCGGGGACTTCGGGATCGCCGCCGATGCCGGTGGCGATGCCGGCGGCGCCGGAACAGCCGGCTACGCGGCACCCGAGCAGGAGAGGGCGTCCGACGTGGACGTCCGTACCGACCTCTACGCCGCCGCCGCCGTCCTGTTCCGTCTCGCCACGGGCAGCCCGCCTCGGGGACCGTGGCCGCAGGAGACCGCAGGAGCGCACATGCCGCTGCGGCAGTTCTTCTCGACCGCACTCGCTGCGGATCCGGCCCGGCGACCGCGAGACGTCGACGCGTGGCGCGACGCGCTCGCGCACGCGGGAGGGCGGCACCTCCCGACGCGTTGGGTCGTGCTCGCCGGCGCAGCCGCCATCGCCGTGGCCGTCGTGCTGCTCCTGTGGATGTGGCCGTCGGCACCGCGTCTCGTGGCGCCGTCCGGCATCGCCGCGGGTGCCGCGGGCGGGGTGGTCGTGGCCGACCCCGGCTCGCGGTCGGTCCTGTCCGTGTCCGCCGGCGGTGAGGTCAAGACCGTCGCCGGCGACACCGGCGACGTCGTCGCCGTGGCGCCGACCGAGTCCGGCCCCATGTTCGTCGCCGATCGCGACGGTGACCGGCTGCTGCGCATCGAACGCGGCAAGGTCGCGGTCGTGGCCGGCACCGGCGAGGCGGGGTTCTCCGGTGACGGCGGGCCTGCCACCGACGCACAGCTCGCGCGCCCGAGCGGGGTGGCGGTCGCCGACGACGACACCGTCTTCGTGTCCGACACCGAAAACGACCGGATCAGGCGCGTCAACCCCGACGGCACCATCGACACCCTCGCCGGAACGGGCCAGCCGGGGTTCTCCGGCGACGGCGGACCGGCGTCCGACGCGCAGCTCGACGCGCCCGAGGGCCTCGCGGTCACCGAGGACGGCGCCCTCCTCGTCGCGGACACCGGCAACAACCGGGTGCGCCGCATCTCGCGCGGTGGCACGATCACGACCGTCGCGGGGATCGGCACCGAAGGGTTCTCCGGTGACGGTGGGCAGGCGGTCGACGCTCAGCTCGCACGTCCCACGTCGGTCGCCGTCGCCGCGGATCGGACCATCCTTGTCGCGGACACCGCCAACGGCCGGATCAGGCGGGTCCTGCGCGACGGCACGATCACGACGGTCGCCGGCGACCTGTCCGGCCCCGAGGGGGTGGCCGCCGTGGAGGATGTCGTGTGGGCATCCGACACGGGCGCCGGCCGCGTCACCCCCGTGGACCCAGTGACCTGACTCAGCCGAGTGAGCCGCCGCTGCGTTGCGCTTCGAGCATCCGGTCGGCGACGTACTGGCGGCCGCGCATTATCCGCGTCTTGACCGTGTTCAGGGGGACACCGAGCCGGTCGGCGATCGCGGCGTACTCGAGTCCCTCGACATCGCAGAGCACCACCGGCTCGCGGAACTTGGGGTCGAGCTCCTCGAGCGCCTGGCGGATCATCGCGCGGCTCACGACCACCGAGCTCATGCGCTGCACCTCGGACGCGAGCCCGGACAGGTCGTCGTCGGAGGGACCGGCCACGTTCTTGTTGCGCCGCAGGACCTGCAGCGCCTCGCGCTCGGCGATCCGGTAGAGCCAGGTCGTGAAGCGCGAACGCCCCTCGAACGTCCCGATCGCCTTCGCGACCTGGATCAACGTCGTCTGGACGGCGTCGTCCACGTCGCGCTCGTCGATCAGGAGCTTGCGCACGGGTGCCTGCGCCAGACGGTGCACGTTGATGCAGCGCAGGAGGAGGTCGAGCGCGTTCTGGTCGCCCGCGGCCGCCGCGGTGACGATCGGCATGAGGGCGGCATCCACTCGTGCGTAGTCGCCGGCGTCGCGGGCGGCCGCGATCTCGCTGTCGAGCTCCTCGACCGCAGAGGTGTCACCACGAAGTGCGGCTGCGGCCACAGGATGCTCGGTCGGGTCGATCGGCATGGCCGTAGTATGCCCAAGCGGAGAACGTCGCCTGAACGGGAGGGAGCGTGCGCCGCCTCCGGGTCGCCGACCCCGTCCGCTGCCGCCGCTGCGGGACCACCATCGAGCGCGGCGAGGTGGCCTACTACGAGTCGCCCGCGTGGCTGCACGGCGGGTGCCTGGTGCCCGACGTCGCCGAGCTCGACGCGGACGTCCTCGTGGGTTCCGGTGTGCCGGCCTGGATCGGATCCGAGCGGACGGCGGTGTTCCGCTCTGGCTTCGTGCGCCTGCTGCCCCCCGTGCTGCTGGCTCTCGGTGTGGTGGTCCTGGCGATGGCCGTGTTCGCCCCTGTGCACCTCGGGCTCGTGGCCGTGATCGGCTTCCCGCTGCTCCTGGCGGGGCTCCGATCGGGCGACCTCTGCGTCGACGTCACCGTGGGCGGCGATGTCGTCGTCCACGGCTGGCTGCGCCCGTACCGCTGCGGTGCCGGCGAGGTCGAATCGCTCACGGCGGGCCGGATCCCGCGTCTGAGCACCGCCGACGGCCATGTCGTCACGCTGTCCGCACTGGCGTTCGGTGACGCGGCTGACCTGGCCGGATACCTCGGGGTGGACGTCCTCCCCCCGATGGCGTGACGCGACGGCGAGAGCCCCAACGCCCGGTCTTCGGGCGACTCGCGCAGCGGCCATACTCCCTGATGTGACTTGGGCACTCGGCATCGATTTCGGCACCTCGCGCTCCGCGGGCGCGATGTTCGCCGACGGCACCGTGACCGCTCTCGAGGTGGAGGGCAACCGCTGGATGGCTTCAGCGGTCGGGCTCGACCTCGACGGCACGATCGTGGTCGGGAGCGCCGCAGAGCACCTTGCCGGCGTCCACCCCGACCGTCTCGACCGCACGCCCAAGCTCCACGTCGGCAGCCCCGCACCGCTCGTCCTCGGCGGGACCCCCGTCGCCGTGCGCGACGCCGTCGCGGCCGTCCTTGCGGTGTTCCTCGCCGAGGGGAAGCTCCGCCGCGGCGGCGCCGAACCCGACGCATGCGTCCTCACCCACCCGGTCCGCTGGGGTGATCCGCGCAAGGAGGCGCTGCGGGATGCAGCGGTGGCGGCGGGCCTGCCTGTGCCGTGGCTGTCCGAAGAGCCTGTCGCCGCCGCGGTCCACTACGCCGCCGATCAGGTCTCCGTCGGTGACCACGTGGGTGTCTACGACCTCGGCGGCGGCACGTTCGACACCGCGATCCTGCGTCGCTCCGAGGACGGCTTCGAAGTGGTGGGCACGCCCGGCGGCGACGAGACGATCGGCGGCGAGCACTTCGACCACGCCCTCTACCGGTACTTCGGGGCATGCCTCGCCGAGGACGACCCCGACCTCTGGGAGCAGATGAACACCGGCGACGAGCGCAAGTGGAAGCAGGCTGCCGTCGACCTGCTCGTGCAGTCGCGCCGGGCGAAGGAGGCGCTGTCCTCGTACACGTCGACGCAGGTGTTCGTCCCGCTCGCCGACCGTGAGCTCGTCGTCAACCGCAGCCAGTTCGAGGCGATGATCGTCGACGACGTCGAGCGCTCCGTCGACATGATGGACGACACGGTCGCTTCGGCGGGGATGAAGCCCGATGACCTCGCCGCCATCTACCTCGTCGGGGGATCGTCGCGCATCCCGCTCGTGGTCCAGCTGCTCGAGGGTCGGTTCGGGGACCGGGTCACGACGCGGGACGAGCCCAAGAGCGTCGTCGCCCTCGGTGCCGCGCAGGTGGCCGGCCACGCCCTGCCGGCGGGCGAGGCACGGGGAGAAGCCGAATCCCACGACGAGGCACCCGAGATCCACTTCGACGCGTCCGCGGCGCAGGCGGCACCGCTGCTGTGGCGAGCGCAGCTGCCGCGCCCGCCGGGCCTCGTCGGGTCCGACGCCGGTTCCGTCTTCGTCGGATCCGAGGACGGCACGCTGTCGGCGTTCGACCTCACATCCGGAGCACGTCGCTGGGCTGTGGGCCTCGCGACGTTCGTCTGGCCGGCGCCCGTCTCGGACGGGACGGTGGTGGTCGCGGCAGGAGCCGACGGGGTGGTCGTCGCCCTCGACGCGGCCTCGGGCGGGCTGTACTGGCGCGCCGCGACCGGCGCCGCCGTCGCTACCTCGCCGATCCTCACGCCCGACTCGGTGCTCGTCGCCAACGACGCGGGGGTGATCGCGTCGTTCGACCGTGCGTCGGGCATGGTGCGGTGGCAGCTCCCCGTCGGCGTCGCGGTGCGGAGCCTCGTGGCGACGGGCGGCCATCTCCTGGTCGCCGGTTGCGCCGACGGCCGCGTCTTCGGCGTCGACGTGGCGACCGGCACGGCGTCGTGGCTGTATCAGACCGGCGGGCCGGTCGCGGCGCCCGCGACACCTGCGGGCGACGTCGTGCTCGTGCCCTCCGGAGACGCGATCCTCTACGCGCTCGACCCGGCCGACGGGCGTCCTGTCTGGGCGTACCGCACCGGCGGCCCGCTGAGCTCACCTGTCGCGGTGGCCGACGACAAGGCGTACGTGGGCAGCGCCGACGGCTACCTGTACGCCATCGACGCGTCCGAGGGCGATCCCCTCTGGCAGGCGCGGCTCGGTTCGGGGTACACGAGCGGGCCGGCGGTCCGCGGTGGGTCCGTGTTCGTCGACACCGGTGACGGCGAGACGCAGGCGCTCGACCTCGCTGGTGTCAGCGTGCGGTGGCGGGTCGGTACGGGCGCCTACAACCGCTGCCGCCCCGTCATCGTCGCTGGTGTCGTGATCGTCGCCACGACCTTCGGACAGGTCTACGCCCTGATCGACAGATCCGTCTGAGTCCCCACGGTCGAGGGCGGTGGCACCGGACGTGGGGACGTGGATCGGCGTGTGAGCGCGTTTTGCGTCCCCACGTCGGGGGTGGTACCGGACGTGGGGACGTGGATCGGCGTGTGAGCGCGTTTTGCGTCCCCACGTCGGGGGTGGTACCGGACGTGGGGACGTGGATCGGCGTGTGAGCGCGTTTTGCGTCCCCACGTCGGGGGTGGTGGCGGACGTGGGGACGTGGATCGGCGTGTGAGCGCGTTTTGCGTCCCCACGTCGGGGGTGGGGTCTGGTCAACCGGGCGTCGTCGCCTGCGCGAGCGCGCCTTTGAGCTTCGCGATCTCCTCCTGGAGGCCCCTGATCTCCTCCAGCGATGCCCGTGCCGCCTGTGAGACCTGCGCACGCTCACCGGCTTCGGCGCGCAGGATCTGCTGCAGCTCGTGGCCACGCCTCTCGAGCGCCTTGCGCCGCTCGGTGAGGCGCTCGTCGACGACCTGCTCGACGCGTTCGCGGGCGTCGATGATGCGCAGCCCCAGCTCGGTGCTGAACTCCTTGGCGATGCCCTCGGCCCCGAACAGCGCGTCGCTTATCACGCGGTTGTACTCGGCCCGGCTCTGCATGCGGGACCGCTGCTTGTGGCGCAGCTTGGACACGGCGAAGCTGAGCCCGGCGCCGATGCCGTACGCCACGAGCCCGAGCCCACCGGTGGCGAGACCGACCGCGCCGGCCGCGGCGTTGACGGTCGATGCGAACGCGAACGTCTGCGTCGCGAGAGGGACGCCGTCGTCGACGAGTGACATCTCGGTCTTGGTCGCCGAGCGGCTCTGGCCGACGGCCTCGTCGATGCCCTCGGGCTTGCGCATCTCGCCGAGGACGGCGTCCATGCCCGCGACGTCGAACTCCTCGAAGAAGGTGCCCAGCATCGTGGCGAAGTCCTCGTTCGCCTGCGCCGTGAGGTTGTTCCAGGCGGCGTGCAGCGACCGCTCGAGCTCCTCGGGCAGGGTCTCGCCGACCTTGTCCACGGTCCTGGTGTCCTCGAGGAGCTCGCGGTAGTGGTTGCGGATCAGGTTGAGCTCATGGCTCACCTTCCGGCTCGTCTCCGTCTGCATCCGCTGGATGCCGCTGTTGAGGGTGCTGCGCCACTTGGCCTGGCGACCCATGAACGCCTCGATCTCCGCGCGCTGCGCGAGCAGGTCGGCCTCGGCGCCGGAGTCGCCCTCGCAAGCGCGCAGACGCGCCGATTCAGCGGCGGCCGCGTCGGTGACGAGAGCGTTCGCGAGGTTCAGCACGTTGGCGAGGCGCAGCACCTCGCGCTTGTCGATGCTCGCCGTCAGCAGGTGCTCGAGGGCATCGAGACCGCTGCGCTCGCGGTAGCGTGCGGCGGCGTCGCTGCGCCCCGACGCCTCACGTGCCGCCGCCCGCTCAGCCAGGAACGCAGACGTCCGCACGAACGGGGCCGCGGTGAGATGCCGGAACCTGCCCGCCGCGACCATCGCCTCCTCGTCGCCCGCCGCAGCGCGGGCTTCGAGCGACTCGAGCTGGGTGCGGAGCCGCTCGCGGTCGTCGGCCTCCATGGCGTCGTTGACGTCATCGGTGGCGAGATCCGCCTTTGTCAGCACGAACACGACCTGGTCGATGCGAGCCGCAGCCTCGGCGAGGAACTCGAGCTCCGACCGCGACACCGGCTCCTCGGTCGAGATCGTGAACAGGAGCACGTCAGCGCGAGCGAGCGCCGACATGGTCATGTCCTTGTGGCCCCGAGACATCCCGCCGACACCGGGTGTGTCGACGACCACGAGCCCGCGAGCGAGCAAGGGGCTGGAGAGCGTCACCTCCACCCCCGCGACGCGTGACCGCAGCACCTCGTCGGCCTGCATCGACGCGTAGGCGGCGAGATCGTCGATGCCGACCTGGCGCTGCTCCGGTTTGCCGTCGTCGTCGAGGAACGTGACCGAGGCAGCGTCCTGCTCACCACCGCGCACCACGAGGTGGACGCTGGTCGCGATGTCGGCATCGACAGGCAACAGGGCGGACCGGCCGAGGAGGGCGTTGAGGAGGCTGGACTTGCCGCGTTTGACGTCCCCCGCCACGACCGCCCAGAGGGCGGTCTCCTTGAAGCGCGCGGCCTCCGCGGCGAGGCGGTCCGCTGCCGCCGTGTCGCCGCGGCGTGTGAACCACTGGTGGAGCTTGTTGCCGAAGCCGAGCACGGTGGCCGGCAGCGGCTTCGGTTTCGGCCGCTGTGGCTCCGGTGCGCGGGCGGCCTGCGGCGAGGGAGTGGGC
>JAIBAC010000092.1 GCA_019695375.1 Acidimicrobiia bacterium | reverse complement strand
GAAGCGGGCGACACCCGCCGCCGCCGGCATCTCCGCAGCCGAGTACCGCACCGGCCTCGCGCGCGTGGAGCGCCTCTGCAGGCGGCTCGGACCCGCTGTGGTGCTCTTCGTGGGGCTCGCGGGCTGGCGTGTGGCGGCCGACGGCACCGCGGCCGCCGGGTGGCAGCAGCGCCGCCTCGGCAGCTCAGCGGTCTACGTGATGCCCTCCACCAGCGGGCTCAACGCCCACACGCAGCTCCCGGAGGTCGTCGAGCACATGCGCGCGGTAGCCCGCGGGGCGCCGGCCCGCGGCTCGCTCAGATGAGGCCGAGGTCGATCATCGCGCGAGCCACGCGCCTGAACCCGGCGATGTTGGCACCGACCACGTAGTTGCCGG
This sequence comes from Acidimicrobiia bacterium, assembly GCA_019695375.1. Taxonomy (GTDB): domain Bacteria; phylum Actinomycetota; class Acidimicrobiia; order UBA2766; family UBA2766; genus JAIBAC01. Next base: position 10,816 of record JAIBAC010000092.1, on the reverse strand, counting down.
GCGCACCGAACTCCTCGGCGGTCTGCCGGCAGGTCTCGTGGATGTCGGCCATGATCCGCGCGAGGCGGCTCTCGGTGTAGTCGAACGTCCACGAGTCGCGGCTGGCGTTCTGCTGCATCTCGAGCGCGGAGGTCGCGACACCGCCGGCGTTGGCCGCCTTGCCGGGGCCGAAGGCGATGCCGGCGTCGAGGAAGACGCGCACCCCCTCGCCGGTCGTGGGCATGTTCGCACCTTCGGCGACGGCGATGCAGCCGTTGGCTACGAGGGTGGCGGCGTCCTTGCCGCTGAGCTCGTTCTGGGTCGCGCAAGGCAGTGCCACGTCACACGGAATCGACCAGATCTGGCCTCCACGGATGTACCCGGTGCCGGGACGGCGCTGTGCGTACTCGGAGACGCGGAGGCGCTCGACCTCCTTGACCTGGCGCAGCAGAGCGACGTCGATCCCGTCCGGGTCGTGCACGACGCCGTCGGAGTCGGAGCACGCCACGACGCGGGCACCCATCTGGGTGAGCTTCTCGATCGCGTTGAGCGCCACGTTGCCGGAGCCCGACACGAGGCAGTCCTTGCCGTCGAGCGTCTCGCCGCGGGTCTTCAACATCTCGGCGAGGAAGAAGACGGTCCCGTAGCCCGTCGCCTCCTCGCGGACCAGCGCTCCACCCCAGTCCACGCCCTTGCCGGTGAGGACGCCCGACTCGTAGCGGTTCGTGATCCGCTTGTACTGGCCGAACATGTACCCGATCTCGCGGCGGCCGACGCCGATGTCCCCGGCGGGGACATCGGTGTACTCGCCGACGTGGCGGTACAGCTCGGTCATGAAGCTCTGGCAGAAGCGCATGATCTCGTCGTCGGAGCGGCCCTTGGGGTCGAAGTTCGAGCCGCCCTTGGCGCCGCCGATCGGCAGGCCCGTCAGCGCGTTCTTGAAGATCTGCTCGAAGCCGAGGAACTTGACGATGCTCAGGTTCACCGACGGGTGGAAGCGGAGGCCGCCCTTGTAGGGGCCGAGGGCGCTGTTGAACTCCACGCGGTACCCGCGGTTGATGTGGACGCCGCCGTGGTCGTCCTGCCAGGTGACACGGAAGATGATCTGGCGTTCGGGCTCGCAGATGCGCGGGATCATCCGGTGGCGGGCGAACTCGGGGTGCTTGGCGACGACGAGGCCGAGCGACTCCAGCACATCGCGCGTCGCCTGGTGGAACTCGACCTCACCGGGGTTGAGGCGCACGATCTCGGCGTAGATCGCCTCGAGCTTCTCGTCGATCAACGGGGCTGTTCCTCACGACTCGTGGCGTGCGCCGGTGCCTGACGGCGCAGCGGGCCGCCCGCTGGTAGTTCTAGTGACAACTAGAGGAAAGCTAGTCATCCGGGCAGCGCGAACCCGTGGTCGGCTACACCGGCAACCTGAACGTGGACGGGTCGGCATCGGGGCTGTACTCGACCGCGTCGAGGGAGGTGGTGGCGGTCTCGATCTTCATGATCGCCCCGACGCGGCTCAGGCAGTAGACCCCGCCGTTGCTGAAGTCGAGGCCAAGGGTCGATCGTGTCACCGGCGCCGGCGGGAACAGGAAGCAGGTGGACGGCTCGCCGGCGATCATCTTGTACACGACCGCGGCGCCGGGTTTCGCCATCGCATCGCCGAGCATGCCGGTCAGGTCGGCGAGGCTCTGCACGGACAGGAACTGCAGTCCCGCCTGGTAGTCCTTCTTGTCGCACACGAACGGCTGAGTGCCTTTGCGCATGCACGCCCGGGCACCGTACCCGTCATCGAGGACGGCCACCTCGAGCGTGTTGCCCTCGCCGGCGTCGACGAATCCGGCGGCGTGGATCCGGTTGCTGCGGTCGCCTGCCGCCGGGATGTGCGAAAGGGTCATCGAGCCGCCCTCCTCGCCCACGGCGGTGACCTTCCACTTGACGGTCCAGGGGTTGACCAGCGAGCGGTGGCTCAGCTCGACAGCGACACCGTAGGGATCGGCACGGAGCTGCTCCAGCGGCGGGAGCCCGTAGGTCTCGGGTGGCGCGGGCAGATCGACGATGTCCTTGGCCTGATCGGAGGCCCCGAACGCGACGGTGACCGGTGGAGCATCGCGGCCTTCGGGGGTGACCTGGGCACATGCAGCGAGGAGCGACGCCGCGAGCCCCACCGCTGCGAGCGCGACGGCCCGCCTCACGAGGCGTCACCGATGGAGTGGAACATGTCGGGGTTGGCCGTGTTGCGGTACTCGGTCGCGATCAGGAGCAGCTCGTCGAACTCGAGCCTGAGGATCGCCCCCTCGCGGGAGAGGCAGAACGAGCCCGGCTTCGTGAACGTGACGTTGATCGACTCCGACTTCGCGGTGGGCTGGACCGGCGGGAAGTAGAAGCAGGCTGCCGGCTCGCCCGCGATCTTCAGGTACTGCACGCTCAAACCCGGCAGCGCGAGGGCGTCGCGCAGGACGTCCCTCAGCTTCGCGAACCCCTGCATGGACATGAAGCTGAGGTCGATGCCGACATCGGAGAGGTTCGTGTCGCACACGACCGGCTTCATCGCCACCTCGACGCAGAGCCGCGGGCCGTCGCCGCGGTCCATCAGGTCGAAGCGGGCCACCACCTTGTCCGCGGATCCGAACGTACCCGTGATGAAGAGCCGCGCGCCGCCCTCTCCGCCTGCCGGGATCGACGCGGCTATCGCGTCACCGAGATCCTTGCCGTCCTGGCGCACGTCCCAACGCACCGTCCACGTGGAAGCCTCCGCGCGGCGGAACAGCTGCTGCGCGACCGCACCCGGATTCGCCTGCAGCACGTCGAGGGGTGGCAGGCCGAACGTCTCGGGCGGGGCGTCGAGCTGTTCTGGCTCCGGTGCCGACTCCTTCGCCCAGATGTTGTCGGCCGGCGCGTACTGGTCCACGCGGCTGGCCGCGTCCGAGCTCTCGCCGCAGGCCGCGAGGGCCGTGCAGCAGAGTGCGAGCAGGACGAGGGCGGTACGAGAGGTGCGGATCACGCGGGGCAAGTCTGGTGCGTTCACCTGAGGGTTCTCGTAGAGGACTGCGCAGTCCTGCCGCTCAACGCGCACGCCGGCGCGGGGCGCGCACCAGCTTCGCAGGAGGGTCGTAGGGCACCAGGTCGCGCCGGTACGTCTTGTGCACGGCGTCGAGGGCGGCCGCCGCGTCGCGCTGGACTGCGGCGAGCTCCTCCTCGAGTGCCGCGATCCGGCCGCGCGCCGCCCCGAGGTCGGCTTCGAGCTGCATCACCATCGCGACGCCCGCGAGGTTCATCCCGTGACGCTGGGTCAGGTCCTGGATCTGGCGGAGCCGCTCGATGTCGAGCCTGCTGTAACGGCGCGTGTTGCCCCGCGTGCGCCGCGGCGACACGAGTCCCTTGCGCTCGTACATCCGCAGCGTCTGCGGGTGCATGCCGGCGAGCTCGGCGGCCACGGAGATCACGTAGACGGCCGCCTCACGTTGCTCGTCGTAACCGCTGTGGTCGTCCATGCGTCGCACCCCCTTCAGGCGGTCTCCCGGCTCACGACGTCGGCGTAGTGACGCAGCGCCTCCGCCGCGTCCTCCGGCAGGTCCGGTGGCACGTCGACATCGAGCGCGACGAGCAGGTCGCCGTGGCCGCCACCACGGCTGCGAGGTGCGCCGCGGCCGCTCACCTTCATGACGCGCCCTGCCGGAGTGCCGCGTGCGACCTTCAGGGTGACGTCGCCGTCGAGGGTGGGCGCCTTCACCGTTCCTCCGAGAGCCATCGTCTCGAACGGGACCTTCACGCTGACCCTGAGGTCGTCGCCCTGGCGCCGGAAGCGCGGATCGGCGGCGACATGGACGCGCACGTACAGGTCGCCGGCGGGTGCGTCGCCGAAGCCGGGCTCTCCACGGCCCTTGACCCGCACACGCGCACCGTCCTTGACCCCGGCCGGTATCGCGACCTTGACCTTGCGGGTGCGACGCTCGGTACCGCCGCCGTGGCACTGCTTGCACGGCTTGTCGATGCGCATCCCCACGCCACCGCAGTCGGGGCAGGGGCGGCTGAAGGCGAAGAACCCCTGGGTCTCGCTCACCGTGCCGTGGCCACCGCACGTCGGGCACGCGCGCACGTCGGAGCCCGGTTCCGCGCCCGAGCCGTCGCAGCGGTCGCAGGCGTAGTCGCCCGGGACCGCGACCTGGGTGGTGACCCCCGACATCGCATCACGGAAGCTGAGGTGCAGGGTCGCCTCGACATCGCCGCCGCGGCGCGGCCCGCGCGGCCTCTGGGAACGCGCGCCGGCGCCGCCCTGGCCGGCGCCGGACATGAACTCGCGCAGGAGGTCGTCGAACGCGCCGCCGCCGAAGAGGTCGCTGAAGTCCTCGTAGCGGACCTGCTGGCCCGTGAAGTGGGCACCTCCGGGGCCGCCGCTGCGGAACGCGCCGCTCTTGACCATGCGACGGAACTCGTCGTACTCGCGGCGCTTGTCAGCGTCCTTGAGGACGTCGTAGGCGGCGTTTATGCGCTTGAACTGCTCCTCGGCCTCGGGGTCGGAGCGGTTCGTGTCCGGATGCCACTTCTGCGCGAGCTTGCGGTACGCGCTCTTGAGCTCCTTGTCGGTCACCGACTCCGACACGCCGAGGACGGCGTACAGGTCGTCGTCAGGGCTGAACCCACCTGGCACTGGTACCTCACCTCCTCCCGGCGTCTCCTGGTCTCTCGATGTCCGGTCGCCGACGGGCCGCGGTCAGCCCTTCACCTCGACCATCGCGGCGCGCAGCAGGCGGCCCTTGAGCGCGTATCCCGCCCGCAGCACGCGCGTGACGCTCTGGCCGGCGTCGGTGCTGTCGTCGGGTACGTGAGCGACGGGCTCGTGGACAGTCGGATCGAACGCCTCGCCACCGTCGGGTGCGATGCGGTCGAGGCCTTCCTTGGCGAGCACGTCGAGGATCTGGGTCCTCACGGCGGCGATGCCCGGGAAGAGCGGGTCGTCCTCGTCGGCGTTGTCGAGCGCGAGGTCGAGCGAGTCGAGCACCGGGAGCAGCTCCTCGACCACGCGGATCGACGCACGCTGGACCACGTCGGACTGCTCGCGCAGCATGCGTTTGCGGTAGTTGTCGAACTCGGCCTTGATGCGGAGCAGGTGGTCGAGATGCTCCTCGCGGTCGATCCTGGTGGCGACGAGCTCCTCACGCAGCCACCCCGCGACCTCACGCAGTTCGACGGAGTCGTCGATCGCGTCGAGGTCGGGGATGTCTGCTTGCTCGCGTCGGGGCGCGTCTGCGGCGTCGTCGGCCGCAGCCCCGACGTCGAGCGCCTCGTCCGCCTGGGTGTCGTCGCCCATGGTCAGCTGCCGGTGTCTTCGTCGACGACCTCGGCCTCGACGACGTCCTCGTCGGAGCCGGCCCCGGCACCGCCGCCTGCCGCCGTCTGCTCTGACGCCTGAGCCTGCGCGGCCTGCTCGTAGAGCGTCGTCGACGCAGCCTGCAAGGTGGACATGAGGTCCTCGCGCTTGGCCTTGACGTCGGCGAGGTCGCTCCCGGCGAGCGCCTCCTTGAGCGCCGCGACCTTCGTGTCGAGATCGCCCTTGGCGTCACCGAGCTTGTCCGCGTTCTCGGAGACGAGCTTCTCGGCCTGGTACACGAGGGAGTCGGCCGCGTTGCGCTCGTCGGCCTCCTCCTTGCGACGCCGGTCCTCTTCGGCGTGGGACTCGGCGTCTCGGACCATCTGGTCGATGTCGTCCTTGGACAGCGCCGACTGGCCCGTGATCGTGATCTGCTGCTCCTTGCCCGTGGCGAGATCCTTGGCCGCCACGTGCACGATGCCGTTGGAGTCGATGTCGAACGCGACCTCGATCTGGGGCACTCCACGCGGTGCCGGCGGGATGCCGACGAGCTGGAACTTGCCGAGTGTCTTGTTGAACGCAGCCATCTCGCGCTCGCCCTGCAGGACGTGGACCTCGACGGAGTTCTGTCCGTCTTCAGCGGTCGTGAAGATCTCGGCCTTGCGCGTCGGGATCGTCGTGTTGCGCTCGATCAGCTTGGTCATCACGCCGCCCTTGGTCTCGATGCCGAGACTCAGCGGTGTGACGTCGAGCAGCAGGATGTCCTTGACCTCGCCCTTGAGGACACCCGCCTGCAGCGCGGCGCCGGCGGAGACGACCTCGTCGGGGTTGATGCCCTTGTGGGGGTCCTTGCCGAGCAGGGACTTCACGAGGTCCTGCACCATGGGCATGCGGGTGGACCCGCCCACGAGGACGACGTGGTCGATGTCGGACACGTTGAGGTCGGCGTCGCGGATCGCCTGTTCGAAGGGCTTGCGGCAGCGCTCCACGAGGTCGCTGCACATGCGCTCGAACTCGGCGCGCGTGAGCTTCTCCTCGAGGTGGAGGGGCCCGGACGCCGTCGCCGTGATGAACGGCAGGTTGATCGTGGTGTCGGCCGTCGAGGAGAGCTCGATCTTGGCCTTCTCGGCGGCCTCCTTGAGGCGCTGCACCGCCATCTTGTCCTGGGACAGATCGATGCCGTGCGCGTTCTTGAACTGCGAGACGAGCCAGTCGATGATCTTCTGGTCCCAGTCGTCGCCGCCGAGCTGGGTGTCACCACTGGTCGACTTGACCTCGAAGACGCCGTCGCCGATGTCGAGCAGCGAGACGTCGAAGGTGCCGCCACCGAGGTCGAAGACCAGGATGACCTGCTCCTCCTCCTTGTCGAGGCCGTAGGCCAGCGACGCCGCCGTCGGCTCGTTGATGATGCGCAGCACCTCGAGGCCCGCGATCTGGCCTGCCTCCTGGGTGGCGGTGCGCTGGGCGTCGTCGAAGTACGCCGGGACCGTGATGACCGCCTGGGTCACGGTGTCGCCGAGGTACGCCTCGGCGTCCCTCTTGAGCTTCTGCAGGATGCGCGCCGAGATCTCCTGGGCCGTGTACTTCTTGGAGTCGATCTCGATGGTCCAGCTCGTGCCCATGTGACGCTTCACCGACCGCACGGTGCGGTCGGGGTTCGTGATGGCCTGGCGCTTCGCGACCTCGCCGACGAGCACCTCGCCGGTGTTGCTGAACCCCACCACGGACGGGGTCGTCCGCGCGCCCTCGGCGTTGGGGATGATCACGGGCTCGCCGCCCTCGAGAACCGCCACCACCGAGTTGGTGGTGCCGAGGTCGATGCCGACTGCCTTTGGCATGTTCGTTCCTCCAGTGGATGTCTGCTCTGGTTGGGTCTTGACTCGTAGATCTGCACGGCAGCCTAATCGCCTGCAGAGGCAGCCGTGCACACCTGCACAGAAAACTTGAGTGTGGGGCTATCAACTCTGGCAGTCAGCTGTGCATTCCCGAGGCCCGCAGCGGATCGCGTGAACGGCCCCGATCGCGGTGGTGCATCGCCGCGGGATCGGGGGTGCGAGCGGCGGTGGCGGCGGCCGCGCACGGCGGGATGCCCGACGGCACAGGGACCGCTCGGGTACATTGCGCCACATGGCCAAGCGAGTCGCGATCCTGATGGGATCACCCTCCGACCGGGACAAGATGCAGCCCGCCGCGGACATGCTCGCCCGGCTCGGCATCGAGCACGAAGTCCACGTGATGTCCGCGCACCGCCACCCCGATCTCGTCGCCGAGTTCGTCGACGCGGCCCCCGGTAACGACTTCGCCGTGTTCATCTGCGGTGCAGGTATGGCCGCACACCTGGCGGGGGCGGTCGCGGCGCGGACCACCCTGCCCGTGATCGGCGTGCCGCTCTCGGGTGGGCTCGGCGACGGCCTCGACGCCCTGCTGGCGACCGTGCAGATGCCGCCGGGGATGCCGGTCGCGACCGTGGCCGTCGATGGCGCCGCGAACGCGGGGCTGCTCGCAGCGTCGATCCTCTCCGTCGACGACGCCACGGTCACCGACGCGATCGCCGGCGAGCGCGCACGGCGTGCGGCGAGGCGCTGATGATCGGCCGCTACACCCGGCCCGAGATGGGGTCGCTGTGGGCCGAGGAGGCGAAGTTCGACTCGTGGCTCGCCGTCGAGGTCGCCGCCCTCGACGCCTGGGAGCACGAAGGGTCCGTGCCCGCCGGTACCGCTGCAGCAGTCCGCGCCCGTGGGACGTTCACGGTCGCGCGGATAGAGGAGATCGAGGCCGAGGTCGACCACGACGTGATCGCCTTCGTGACCTGCGTGGCGGAGAACGTGGGGATGCCGGAGGGCCGCTGGATCCACTACGGACTCACCTCGTCCGACGTCGTCGACACGGCGCTCGGCACCAGGCTCGTCAAGGCCACGGACATGCTGATCGCGGGCTTCGACCGTCTCGTCGAGGCGTGCGTGGACGCCGCGAGGCGCTACCGGCACACGCCGATGGCGGGGCGTACGCACGGCATGCACGCCGAACCGACGACGTTCGGCCACACCGCCGCGGTGTGGGCCCAAGCCGCCGACCGGGCGCGGGAGCGCCTCGGCCGCGCGCGCGACGCGGTAGCGGTCGGAAAGCTGTCGGGCGCGGTCGGCACCTACAGCCAGGTCCCGCCCGCGGTCGAAGCCGCTGTCTGCGGCGCCCTCGGCCTCGGGATCGAGCCGGCGTCGACGCAGGTGGTGGGACGCGATCGCCACGCCGAGTGGCTCACGGCGCTTGCCCTCGCGGCGACAGCGTGCGAGCAGATCGCGCTCGAGATCCGACACCTGCAGCGGTCGGAGGTCGGCGAGGCGGCGGAACCCTTCGGCGCCAGGCAGAAGGGCTCCTCGGCGATGCCGCACAAGCGCAACCCGATCACGGCGGAGCGCATCTGCGGGCTCGCACGCCTGATGCGCGGCTACGCGCTGGCCGGTTTGGAGGACGTGGCGCTCTGGCACCAGCGTGACATCAGCCACTCCTCCGTCGAGCGCGTGGCCCTCGGCGACGCCGCTACCTGCCTCGACTACATGGTCGACCGCACCGTGCGGATCGTGTCCGGCGTCGAGGTGCGGCCCGAGCGCATGGCGGAGAACATGGAGCGCACCTACGGGACCCTCTTCAGCCAGAACGCCCTGCTCGGCCTCGTCGAGTCCGGCATCGACCGCGACCCCGCGTACCGTGCGGTTCAGGCGGCTGCGAAGACGGCGTACGCCGAGGGGCGGCCCCTGCGCGAGGTCCTCGCCGAGTCCCCCGCGGTCACGGAGCGGCTCTCTCCCGAGCAGATCGACGACCTCTTCTCCCTCGACCGCATGCTCGCCCGCATGGACCCGATCTTCGACCGATTGGAGGACCTGACGTGACCGTCTCCCACATCGCGTCCGGCAAGGTGCGCGAGATGTTCGCGCTCGACGACGACAAGCTCGTGCTCGTCACGACCGACCGGCTCAGCGCTTACGACGTGGTCCTCGCCGACCCGATCCCCGACCGCGGCCGTGTGCTCACCCAGATGACGGCGTTCTGGCTCGACCGCTTCGACGGCATCGTCGCCCACCACCTCCTCTCCGTCGACGACGGCGACGTCAAGGCGCTGCCGCGCGACGTGCTCGAGTCGCTCGCCGACGCCGACGGCGACCCCGAGTACCTGCTCGGGCGCACGATGATCTGCAGGCGCGCCGAGATGCTCCCGATCGAGGCGATCGTGCGCGGCTACCTCTACGGGTCGGCGTGGCGTGAGTACCGCGACACAGGCCAGGCGGTCGGCCTCGACCTGCCCGCGGGCATGAAGCTCGCCGAGCAGCTTCCGCGGCCTGCGTTCACGCCGTCGACCAAGGCCGAGATCGGTCTCCACGACGAGAACATCGACATGGCGCGGGCGCGTGAGCTCGCGGGTGCCGCCGCGGACGAGGTCGCGGCGCTCAGCCTCGACCTGTACGGACGCGCAGCCGAGCTCGCGGCCGAGCGCGGCATCATCATCGCCGACACCAAGTTCGAGTTCGGCACCGTCGACGGCCGCGTCGCGTTGTGCGACGAGGTGCTGACCCCCGACTCGTCGCGGTTCTGGTACACGCGCGAGTGGACACCGGGCCAGGACCCGCCCGCCCTCGACAAGCAGTTCGTGCGCACCTATCTCGACGGAACCGACTGGCCGAAGACCCCACCGCCACCGGCGCTCCCCGCAGACGTCGTGGCAGCCACCAGGGCGCGCTACGTCGAGGTGTACGAGGCGCTCACCGCTTCGAAGTTCCCGTACTGAGAGGACAGCTCCGATGCCGTTCACAGTGACCGTGCTGGTGCGGCCCAAAGCCGGTCTGCGCGACCCGGAGGGCGCGACCGTGCAGGAGGCCCTGGCCGCACTCGGGTACGACGGGGTGGGCCGCTGCCACGTCGGCAAGGTCGTCGAGTTCGAGCTCGATGCCGCAGACGAGACGGCGGCGCGATCGGCCGCGGTCGAGATGTGCGAGCGCATCCTCGCCAATCCGGTCATCGAGGACTACGAGATCCACGTATGAGCGCCTCTCCCCGACCGGGGGACCCGCGCCCGCGCTCCCGCGACAGCGCCGCATCCCCCCTGATAGCCATCCCAGTCGTGCCGGGGGTCAACACCGAGCTCGACAGCGAGTACGCGGTGGCGGCCTGCGGCGGCGAAGCGGCGTTCGTCCACCACCGCGACGCGGCACTGCCGGCGGAGACGGCAGCTGTCTGGCTCCCGGGCGGATTCGCCTACGGCGACTACCTGCGGCCCGGCGCGATCGCACGGTTCGCGCCGATCTTCGATGCGATCGGCAGGGCCGCGGCGTCGGGCATGGCCGTGCTCGGAGTGTGCAACGGGTTCCAGATGCTGTGCGAGGCCGGCCTCCTGCCGGGCGCGCTCGCCCGCAACGTCGGTGCGCGCTTCCTGTGCCGCGACGCGCATGTCCGCGTCGAGACCGCGGCCACGCCGGTCGCGCAGCGGCCGCGCCCCGGCCACGTCCTGCGCATCCCGATCAACCACGGTGAGGGCAACTACAC
>JAIBAC010000091.1 GCA_019695375.1 Acidimicrobiia bacterium | reverse complement strand
ATGGCCCGAGTAGTGGGCTGGTTTCGTCAGTAGCAGGGCTGCTGTTCGGGGGTGGGAAACCGGTGAGTACGGCTCCGCGGGTTTCGACGGGGAGGGCGGGGTGGCTGAGCCCCGGCCGCGGCAGCCCTAATGGTGCGACGCACGGTGCCGATATGTTCGTCACGAGAGAGAGCAATGCATGCAATCGACGGAGGTGGACCATGGGACAGGACCTGAGGCCTGACGATGCCGGCGCGGAAGCCGGCTCGGATGCGCTCGACACCGGAGCGCTCGAAGAGACCAGTGGTGGCTGCGCCAGTGCGTCCGACGCGTTCGCGGTCGGCATCGAGCGCCGTGCCGGCGACTGGCTCAGAGACTGAGATAGGAGACGAACCGATGGCGAACGAAGAGCGTGAAGACCTCGAGACCGGCTCCGGCGTCCTCGACGAGGACATGCTGGACAAGGTGAGCGGAGGCGGCCTCGACCTCCTCCAGCCGCTGCCCCCCGACAGGGAGAAGGGCTCGCGCATGACGAACCTCGCCTGCGGCTAGCAGACGGAAGCGGCTCGCTCAGTGTGGGCTGTCATCGCCCACTCGCGAGACCTGCGAGAGTTGCGTTTGGCATAGACGATCCGATATGAATATCGGGTAGTGTCGCGGTATGGAACCGGGTGAGATCCTCCGCGCTGCTCGAATGCGACAGGGTTTGAGCCAGGCAGCGCTTGCAGCGCGGGCCGCAACGTCTCAGCCTGTGATCTCGGCCTACGAGAACGGGCACCGCGACCCCACGGTCGGCACGTTGCGGCGCTTGCTTGCAGCTGCCGGAGAGCCACTCCAACTGTCCACGTCGTTGCCGACACCCGACGTCCCGCCCGCGGCGTCCGCGGCGGAACACGCCGACCGCCTCGTCGACGTCCTCCTCTTCGCCGACGCGGTTCCGCGACGTGACACGCGCCGAGGGCCATCTCGGTTTCCCCGGATCGCCACGCAGTGAGTCCCGCGAGGGCCGGGCACCCCAGCCTTCCCGCGAAGATCCTCGCGATCCATGATGCTCTTGCCGGCGTCCCCCACGCGTTCGGGGGTGCCATCGCACTCGCGTACTACGCCGAGCCCCGCGCGACGGTGGACATCGACGTCAACGTGTTCGTCCCGGTGGATGCGGCCACGACCGTGCTGGATCCGCTCTTCGCCATCGGTGCGGATGGCATCGCCGGGGGCGAGGACGCCGTCGCGACAGTGCGGCAAGACGGCCAGGTGCGGACGTTCTGGGACCGGACCCCCATCGACCTGTTCTTCGCCTACGACCCATTCCACGACGCCGCGAAATCGGCGACCGCGACGGTCCCCTTCGCCGGGGAGACCATCCCCATCCTCTCCGCAGCACACCTCGCCGTGTGCAAGGTCGTCTTCGACCGTCCCAAGGACTGGGTCGACATCGAGGCCATGGTCGCTGCAGGTACTCGCCTCGACACGGCGGAGATCATGCGCTGGGTCGGGCGGATCGCAGGTGACGAGGACCTACGCTACAGACGGATCGCCGCCCTTCTCACCCGGTAGACGCCCGGCTGGAAGATGGCGCTCACCGGCCTGCTTCGCGGGCACGGTCGGGGGAAGGAGTAATGGTCGAGGCGGCGTCGGAGTCGTGGATGAACAGCGCGACGCAGGCGGCGAGCACGGCGAACGCGGCGGCGGTCACGAACGCGACCCGGTAGGCGGACAGGTCTGGCACCGGGCCGCCGCCGGCTGGTGTCACGGGGCCGGCGGCGACGAACACCGTCGTCAGGATCGCGACCCCGATGGCACCGCCGAGCTGCTGCTGGGTGTTGAGCAGCGTCGACGCCGCCCCCATGTCGTCGTGGGACGTGTTCGCGAACGCAGCCGTCTGCACCGCGATGAACAGCGCCGACATGCCGAAGCCCATGCAGAACAGGATCGACCGCGGCACCCACAGGCTCGTCTGCGCCCCGACGGACGTGAGTGCGAGCATCATCGCGGCGGCGAGCATCAGCCCGCCGAAGAGGATCCGCCGCGGCCCGAACCGCGGGTAGAGCACCTTCGCGACGAGCTGGGAGCCGGCCATCACGCCGAGCGCCTCGGGGAAGATGCTGAGCCCGGCCTGTAGCGCGTTCAACCCGAGGCCGTCCTGATAGAAGAGCGAGACGACGAAGATCGTGCCCAGGAACCCGATCACGCCCAGGATCATCACCGCGTTGCAGAGACCGAAGAGGCGAGCCGCGAGCAATCTCAACTTCAGCAGCGGCTCGGCGCGGCGCAGCTCCACGGCGACGAGCACGACAAGCAGGACGGCCCCGGCGAGGCACGTGGCGACGATTGCCGGATCGGTCCAGCCGTCGATCGGTCCCTTGGACAGCCCGAACATCAGCAGGCCGAGCCCGCTGCCCGCGAGCACGAATCCGGCGAGATCGAACGCGCCGGCGTCGTCGAGGCGCTGCTCGGCGAGGAAGAGGAGCCCGAAGACCACCGCCACGAGGCCGATCGGGACGTTCACGTAGAAGACCCAGCGCCACGACATGTACGTGACGAAGTAGCCGCCGAGGACCGGTCCGAGCGCGGGGGCGATCGCCGTCGGTATCACGAGGATCGCGGCGGCTCGTGCCCGCTCCGCGGGCGGGAAGACGCGCCACAGCATCGCCATGCCGACTGGGGTCATGAGGCCGCCGGCGACGCCCTGCAGGACGCGCAGCAGCTCGAGCTGGGAGAGGGACTGCGCGGCGCCGCACAGGGCGGACGCGACCACGAAGAGGAGGATGGCGCCGAGGAGCACACGCCGGCCGCCGAAGCGGTCGCCCAACCAGCCCGACACCGGGATCGCGGCGGCTAGGGCGACGAGGTAGTAGATCACGACGCCGTTGACCGCTGCCGACGCGACGCCGAACTCGTGACCCATCGCCGGCAGCGTGACGTTGACGATCGTGCTGTCCATGATCGTCATGAACAGAGCGGCGACGTACACGGCGCCGACCGCGACCTTCTGGCTCACCCGCTGCGACAGCATCAGCCGGGCTGTGGCGTCGGCACGCGGTGGGCAGCGGTCAAGGGAGCGCGTCCCTGAACTCGGCGACGACCGCGGCGGCCGTCGTGGCACCGTCGACGGCTGCGACCGAAGTGCCCGCGTAGAGCGCGGCGGCTGCGGTGTCGCCGGTGAACGCGCGCACCGGCGGGAACACCGAACGCGTCGCCGGATCGGCGTCCGACGCGGCCACGCACGACCGCAGCACCCGGTGCGGCGCATCGGGCCAGCCTGCCGAGAACGCCTCGGTCACGACCGTGTCGTCGGCACCCGCGTCGGTGAGCGCGGCGAGGTAGTCGGGATGCACGTCGGCCTCGGCGGCCGCGAGGAAGCGGGTGCCCACCCGCACCGCGTCGGCACCGGCGGACACCGCCGCGACCGCCTGCGCGCCGGTGCCGATCCCGCCGGATGCGACAAGCGGCACGTCGACGCGCGTGCGTACGGCCTCGACGAGACCCAGCAACGGCTCGCGGGCACGCACGTGGCCACCCGCCTCGACGCCCTGCACGACGACGAGGTCGGCACCCACGTCTACCGCGGCGAGGGCCTCGTCGACGGAGCCGACCTGCCACGACAGCAGCGCACCACCGGCGTGGGCGCGAGCGGCCAGATCGCGGTCGGGATCGCCCCAGAAGCATTCGACGAGCGGGGCCGCGGCCGCGGCCGCCTCGAACGCGGCCACGTCGAGGAACGGGACCAGGAAGCCGACACCGACGCGGCCTGACGCGCCGGCGAGCGCCGACGCGGCGGTGATTTCGTCGCGCACCTGTGCCGGGCCGAGCGCGACGCCGGCGAGCATGCCGAGACCGCCGGCGGCGGCGACGGCACCGGCGAGCGTGGCCGTCGACACGCCCCCCATCACGGCGAGCTGGACCGGCACCGTGCAGCCCACGAGCACCGTGAAACGCGAGGGGTCGCCAGGGACTGCAGGAGGGGCCACGCGCCGACCCTACCGACACGGGTGATGCGGGCGCCGACTCGGGCATCGGCGCAGGTTGGAGCATGCGCCGGCCGTCGTTATGGTTTCCCGATGGCCGGTACACAGGACCTGATCGTCATCGGCGGCAACGCCGGCGGGCTCTCGGCCGCGGTGGTCGCACGCCAGAGCGGGCTCGAGCGGGTGACCGTGCTCGAACGCGGCGCCAGCCTCGCGCTGCCGGGTGTGGCCGGCGAGCACGGCCTCGAAGTCGCGTACGGCGAGACCGTCACCTCGGTCGACGTCGACGGCGACGACCTCGTCGTCACGACCCGGCGCCAGACCTACCGCAGCCGCGGTGTGCTCGTCGCGCTGCGTACCAGCGTCGAGGGCTGGGTGCCGTCGATCCCGACACCTGACAGCGACCGCATCCACGTCGACGCGATCCCCGAGCCCGCCAACGACGTCGACGTCCTCGTCGTCGGCCACACCGACCACGCCGTCGAGCTCACAGTCCGCCTCGCCGACCTCGGTGCCGGTGTCGTGCTCGCTGCGGGCGGCATGAACCCGCGACGTCTGTCACCCGTGGGCGCCCAGCTCCTCAACGACCTCGAACGCGAACGCCGCGCGACGCTGCTCTACGCGTCGTCGCCCCAGCAGATCGGCGAGATCGACGCCTTCCCGATGGCGTACTTCAACGACCGCCGCACCCCCGACCTGCAGTTCGACCACGTCGTGTTCTCCTCGGGACGCCGCGCTGTGACCCCCGACCACGTCGGCGCCACCGCGGCGGCGCTCGCCACCGGCCGCGTCTGGTTCCTCGGCACCGACGACGAGACACCGCCGGTGGCGCCGAGCGCTCCGGGCGCGTCGATCGGGCGCGAGCTCGTCACCGCGGTCTTCCCCGACGCCGTGCTGCCGGCACCGGCGCCGTCGGGACGTGCGCGCCACGAGGTGTCGGGCGTCACCGAGGAGCTGCGCGGCGAGCACTACAACGCCACGATCACCTATTTCGAGCCGACCCACTCGGACCTGTGGGTGCTGCGCGTGCGGCCCGACCACGGGTCGGTGTCGCACCTGCCGGGCCAGTACGCGTCGCTCGGCCTCGGCTACTGGGAGGAGCGCGTCGACGACGCGATCGAGGCCAACATCGACGAGCGCTGGGACAAGCTGGTGCGGCGCTCGTACTCGATCAGCCACCGCATCTTCGACGAGCACAGCTACCTCGC
Organism: Acidimicrobiia bacterium; assembly: GCA_019695375.1. Classification (GTDB taxonomy): domain Bacteria; phylum Actinomycetota; class Acidimicrobiia; order UBA2766; family UBA2766; genus JAIBAC01. The sequence goes on along the minus strand of JAIBAC010000091.1, from coordinate 6,050 downwards.
GGACAGCGCCGGTGCCGGCGAGCTCGAGTTCTACATCGTGCTCGTGCCGCCGACGCCGGACAACATCCCGGGCCTGACACCGCGGCTCGCGCTCAAGAAGCCCGGGGACCGCATCTACCTGGGACCGAAGGTCGTGGGCCGCTACACGCTGGCACCGGTCACGAACCCCGCCGACACCGTGCTGTTCCTCTCGACCGGCACCGGTGAGGCACCGCACAACGCGATGGTCACCGAGCTGTTGCGCAAGGGCCACCACGGCCCGATCGTGTCGGCGGTGTCGGTGCGCCAGTGGGCCGACCTCGGCTACCTCGACCAGCACCGGCAGCTAGAGCAGCGCTACGCCAACTACCACTACCACCCTCAGCCGACGCGTGAGCCCGACGTCGCCAAGCGCTATCTCCAGGATCTGATCCGCGACGACGTGTTCGGCACCGAGTACGGGGTGGTGCTCGACCCGGAGCACACTCACGTCTTCCTCTGCGGAAACCCGTCGATGATCGGCCTGCCCGAGGCCGGCGACGACGGCGAGCGCGTCTTCCCCGAGACCGTCGGCGTCGTCGAGCTCCTCACCGAACGCGGCTTCACACTCGACCAGCGCATGCAGCGCGGCAACATCCACTACGAGGAGTACTGGTAGCGGCTGGCTCGGTGTTCGGTCGGTCCCGGTCGGCGTGCTCGGGCGTCAGGCGTCGCTGCGGATGGCGGACACGTCGAACTCGAGGGTGACCTTGTCGCTGACGAGCACGCCGCCGGCCTCGAGCGCGGCGTTCCAGTTCACGCCCCAGTCCTTGCGGTTGATGACGGTCTTGCCCTCGAGGCCGAGACGTGTGGCGCCGTAGGGGTCGACGGCGACGCCGGTGTAGTCGAACTCGATCGTGACGGGCTTGGTGACGCCCTTGATGGTCAGGTCGCCGGTGACCTCGTAGGTCTCGGGGTCGACCTGAGCGACGGCCGTGGACACGAACGTGACCTCGGGGAAGTTCTCCATGTCGAGGAAGTCGTTGCTGCGCAGGTGGGCGTCGCGGTCGGCGTTGCGGGTGTCGATGCTCGCCGCCTGGATGGTGAGCTGCAGCGACGAGTTTGCGGGGTCGTCGGCGTCGAAGAAGCCGCTGCCCTCGAACTCGTCGAACGACCCGCGGACCTTGGTGATCATCGCGTGACGGGCGACGAAGCCGACACGGCTGTGGGCCGCGTCGATCGTGTAGGTGCCCGTGGCGGTGTCGGATACGCTGGCTGCCGGCATGGTGACTGCTCCTCGAAGGGATGTAGTTGACGTGTCATCCAACATAGTAGACGTATCAACTATTCCGGATGGTATTTTCCAGCCACGATGAGCGAGGCCCCCAGCATGGATGACCGCGAGGAGCGAACGTGGCGCGCGCTGCAGCACATGCAGATGCGCATCGACGCCGAGCTCGCCCGCCGGCTGGCGTCGGACGCGAGCCTCTCGTGCCCCGAGTACCACGTGCTCGAGGCGCTCACCGACAACCCCGAGGGGCGCCTGCGGATGTTCGAGCTGGGCGAGGCCCTCGGCTGGGAGAAGAGCCGGACGTCGCACCAGGTCGGCCGCATGGTCGAACGCGGCCTCGTCAAGAAGACCCAGTGCCCCTCGGACCGGCGCGGCTCCCACATCGCCGTCACGGCGAAGGGGCGGCGGGCGATCGAGGCGGCCGTGCCCGAGTACGAGGCCGCCGTGAGCAAGCTCTTCAGCGACCACCTGACGCCGCGCCAGCTCGACGCCCTCCGCAGAGCCGCCGAGACGGTCCTGGCCGGCCTCGACGAGGAGCCGCACGAGGAGTGAGTGGTCGACAGCACAGGAGGAACAGATGGCACGCGACTACGGGCGACCGCTGCAGTTCGGCATATTCCCCTCTCCCGACGCCGACTCCGTCGAGGAGATCTTCACGATGGCGGGCATCGCCGACCGCGAGGGCCTCGACCTGATCGGCATCCAGGACCACCCCTACCAGGCCGCGTATCTCGACACCTGGACGCTGATGGCCGCGGTGCTGACGCGTACCGAGCGTGTGCGTGTCTTCCCCGACGTCGCCAACCTGCCGCTGCGGCCCCCGGCGATGATGGCCAAGGCGGCAGCCACCCTCGACCTGCTCTCGGGTGGCCGTTTCGAGCTCGGTATCGGTGCCGGCGCCTTCGACGACGCGATCGCGGCCATGGGCGGCCCGCGACGCACCCGCGCCGAGGCGGCCGCCGCCCTGGAGGAGGCGATCGACGTGCTGCGCCTGTTCTGGTCCGGTGAGCGTTCGGTCCGCTACGAGGGTCAGCACTTCCGCCTCGCCGGCGCCCATCCCGGCCCGCAACCGCCGCACCGCATCGGCATCTGGCTCGGTGTCGGCGGCCCGCGGCTGCTCGCGGCACTCGGCCGCGGCGCCGACGGCTGGGTCCCGTCGAACAGCTACTTCCCACCCGAGGTGCTGCCGTCGATGCAGGACCGCATCGACGAGGCGGCCGCCGGCGCCGGCCGTGACCCCGGCGAGATCCAGCGGATCTACAACGTCTTCGGCCTCATCACCGACGGGTCCAGCGACGGCTTCCTGCACGGGCCCGTCGAGCAGTGGGTCGACGAGCTGACCGAGCTCGCCACCGGTGACGCGGGAATGGACACCTTCGTGTTCGGTGCAGCGGAGGACCATGTTCGCCAGACCGAGGTGTTCACGCGCGAGGTGGTACCCGCCGTGCGAGATGCCGTCGGGCGGATCCGCAGCTGAATCGTGTGAATCTCCCCGCTCGAGGAGGACTGATACGGTCCCTTCTGGCAGTCTGTGCGGGCACGTCCGCCCGCACCAGTTCCGACCGGGAGAGTCGATGGCCCCGTCGTTCAAAGGCAAGATCGCGCTCGACGTACGCGACTCCGAGCCCGACTGGGCGCCGTTCCTCGCCCCGCAGGCCCCCGACGGCGCGCCCAACATCCTCTACATCGCGTGGGACGACCTCGGCTTCGCGACCATGGACTTCTACGGCGGTCCCGTCGAGTGCCCGAACATGCGCCGCATCGCCGACGCCGGCGTCGTGTTCTCGAACTTCCACACCACCGCCCTGTGCTCGCCGACGCGGGCGTCGCTGCTGACCGGACGCAACGCCACCACCAACGGGATGGCCACCATCGCCGAGTTCTCGTCGGGGTTCCCCGGGATCTCCACGCGCATCCCCTTCGAGAGCGGGTTCATCTCCGAGGTGCTCCAGGAGCACGGCTACAACACCTACTGCGTCGGCAAGTGGCACCTCACCCCCGGCGAGGAGTGCAACCAGGCCGCCTACAAGGGCAGGTGGCCGCTCGGGCGCGGCTTCGAGCGCTTCTACGGATGGCTCGGCGGCGAGACCAACTCGTACTACCCCGACCTCGTCCACGACAACCACCCCATCGAGGCGCCCGGCCGCCCCGAGGACGGCTACCACCTCGCCGACGACATCGCCGACAAGGCCGTCGAGTTCATCCGCGACGCCAAGGTCATCGACCCCGACAAGCCGTTCTTCATGTACCTCGCCCCGCAGGCGGGCCACGCACCCCACCTCGTCCCCCTCGAGTGGGCCGACCGGTACAAGGGCACCTTCGACATGGGCTACGAGGCCATCCGCGAAGGGATCCTCGCGCGCCAGATCGAGCTCGGCATCCTGCCTGAGGGCACCGAGCTGTCGCCGATCAACCCCCACGGCGAGCCCGCCCGCACCGGCCCCGACGGCCAGCCGTGGCCGTTGCTCGACACGGTCCGTCCCTGGGACTCGCTCAGCGACGACGAGAAGCGGATGTTCGTCCGCATGGCCGAGGTCTTCGCCGGCTACATCTCCTACTACGACCACCAGCTCGGCAAGGTCCTCGACTACCTCGAGGAGTCCGGCCAGCTCGACAACACGATCGTCGTCGTCGTCTCCGACAACGGCGCCAGCGGCGAGGGCGGCCCCAACGGCAGCTTCAACGAGTGGCGGTTCTTCAACGGCATCGCCGACACCGTCGAGACGACCCTCCCGCACCTCGACGAGCTCGGCACCCCCAAGTCGAACAACCACTACAACACGGGCTGGGCGTGGGCGCTCGACACCCCGTTCCCGTACTGGAAGCGCTGGGCCGGCGAGGAGGGCGGCACCTGCGACATGTGCGTCGTGTCGTGGCCGGCCAGGATCCCCGCGAGCGACGAGGTCCGTGACCAGTACATCCACGCCGTCGACGTCGTGCCGACCGTCTACGACCTCCTCGGCATCGAGGCGCCCGAGGTGATCAAGGGGTACCCGCAGCTCCCGATCGAAGGCGAGAGCTTCGCCGCCGCGCTCACCGACGCCGCCGCGCCGGGCAAGACCGCGCAGTTCTACACGATGCTCGGCCAGCGCTCCCTCTACTACGACGGGTGGCTCGCGACCACGGTGCACCCGCCTTTGAGCGGGTGGGGTGACTTCACCGCCGACGAGTGGGAGCTGTTCCACCTCGCCGCCGACCGGTCCCAGACCACCAACCTGGCAGCGCAGGAACCCGAACGCCTCGAGCTGCTCAAGAGCCTGTGGTTCTACTACGCCGGCCAGTACAACGGGCTCCCCCTCGACGACCGCTCGGCCCTCGAGCAGGTGCTCGCCGAGCGGCCGCGCGCCGCCAAGGCTCGCGACCGCTTCGTCTTCTACCCCGACTGCGCCGACGTCCCCGAGTCGGCGGGCCCGCAGATCGCAGGGCGCTCCTACACGATCGCCGCCGGCGTCACCGTCGACTCGCCCGACGCGGCCGGGGTGCTCTGGGCGGCAGGCGGCGTGCCCGGCGGGCACAGCCTCTACGTCAAGGACGGCAAGCTCCGCTACACCTTCAACTGGGTCGGCACCGTCCTCCAGGACGTCGTCGCCGACACCGATCTGCCCACCGGCGCCCACGTGTGCACCGCCGAGTTCGCGGCCGAGGGCGCCAGCAGCGATCCCGAGATGCCCGGCACGGCAGGCACGCTGTCGCTCTACGTCGACGACCGGCAGGTCGCGTCGGAGCGGATCGTCACCCAGCCCGGCAACTTCTGCCTGACCGGCGACGGCATATGCGCCGGGCGCGACAGCGCGTCGGCTGTCACGACCGCGTACGAGGCCCCGTTCGCGTTCACCGGCGGCAAGATCGACCGCGTCGTCGTCGACCTCTCCGGCGACCGCTACGTCGACCACGAGGCGCAGGTGCGCGCCTGGTTCTCCATCGACTGAGCGACGCCTGCCCGTCCGGTCCGGGTCGGGTCAGGCCGTCTGCAGGTGGCAGTGCTTGTACTTGCGGCCGCTGCCGCACGGGCACGGGTCGTTGCGTCCCGCCGCCGACCAGCGCGCTGCCCGCCGCGCCGCGATGGCGGGCAGCGCCTCGTCGGCGAAGCGGCCGCGGCGGACGAGGTCGGCCATCACCTGCATCGGCGCGTCGACGTGGGTGAAGAACGCGAGGTAGCCGGCGCAGAGGTAGTTGAGGCCTGCCTCGCCGTCGGGTGTCGTGATGAAGCGGTTCTTGGGGCACTCCCCGTTGCACGCGAACAGCACCGGGCACTCGCGGCACATGCGCGGGAGCATGTCACGCTTCGCGGCGCCGAACGCACGCTGCTGCGGTGACGCGACGAGCTCGACCATGTGGGTCTCGGTGATGTTGCCGAGGCGGCAGCGGGGCTCCACGAAGTGGTCGCACGAGTACACGTCGCCGTTGTGCTCCAACGCGACGGCGTCGCCGCAGGTCTCCGCGAAGATGCACATGCCGCCGCCGATCCCGAGCCACTTGCCGAGCGCGGCGTCGAAGTTCGTCATGAACATCTTCCCGACGTCGGTCGCGACCCACTCGTCGAAGACTCCGATCAGGAACGATCCCCACTGCGCGGCGGTCACCGAACGGTCGGTGACGGTGTCGCCCTCCTGGAAGCCGGTGTCGTTGTCGCGCTCGACGATCGGGATCAGCTGGAGGTAGCGGGCGCCGAGGTCGTCGCGGAAGAACCGGTACACCTCGAGCGGATGGCCGGCGTTGGCGCGGTTGACGGTGCAGAGGACGTTGACGTCGACCTCGTGGCGGCGCAGCAGCTCGTACCCCGCGACCACGCGGTCGAAGG
>JAIBAC010000090.1 GCA_019695375.1 Acidimicrobiia bacterium | reverse complement strand
GACCCCAACGGCGTCCTCGTGCGCACCCCGGCGCTCGGCGACCTCGCGGCCGGCCGCGTCGGTCTCGGCGCGGGCATCTGCACGCCCCTTTCCGTGCTCGCCCCTCGTGCGCGTCACGTCCCGGGGCAGGCGGCACGTGTCGACACGTCCGCGCGCACGGTGGCCGTAGAGCTCGCAGGCGACGCAGGCGTCCGTGAGCTCGCGTACGACCACCTCGTGGTGACCGTCGGTGGCACGTGGGAGGACCGCCGCGTCCCGGGCGCCACCGCCCACGCCCTCTCGCTCGGCACGCCCGGCGACGCGCTCGAGCTGCGGCGCCGGACGCTGACCGGCTTGGCACTCGCCGCGACCGGCACCGACGTCGAGCAGCGCCGCCGCCACGGCACCGTCGCGATCGTCGGGGGCGGCCTCGCCGGCGTCGCCGTCGCTGCCGCGGTCGCCGAGCTGCAGGCGGCGGCGATCCGCGCGCGCGACCCCGGCCTCGCCGACGTCGCGCGCGTGGTGCTCGCGGAGCTGAAGCCGCGCCTCGTGTCGGGGTCCCCACGCGACGTCAGCGATGCGGTCGAGTCCACGCTCGGCCGTGCAGGCGTCGAGGTCGTCACCGGCGACGCCGTCACCGGCATCGACACCGCCGGACAGACTCGCAGGAGCGGTGCCCGTGTCGACGCCGCCACGGTCGTGTGGACGGCAGGCGAGCGCGCTGCTCCTGCCGTCGAGACGCTCATCGACGCCGACCGCTCTGCAGGCGGCCGCATCGTCGTGACACCCCAGCTCCAGGTGACGGCCGGTGACTGCGTGTGGGCCGCGGGCGATGCCGCGTCGGTGCCGCACCTGCTGGCGGGGGGCGACTGCCCCGCGACGGCCGAGTTCGCCACGGCAGCGGGCAAGCGCATCGCCCGCAACATCCTGCGGGTGCTCGACGGCAACTTCCCGATGGCGTTCCGCCACCAGCCTGCAGCCGAGGTCGTGCCTCTCTCCGCCGCGACCGTCACACGCGCGCGCGGTCGCATCCTGACGGGGATTCCCGCCGCGGTGCTGTCGAACCCACCTGCGGTCGTCGGGCGGCGGATAACCAACAGCCTCCGTTCGCTGCGCCGTGCCTCGGTCGCGCCGGTGATCCCGCTCGAGCGCAGCGCGGTCCACGAGACCGAGTCCGCCACCCGCTCAGCCGTCACGTTCCGGCGTGGCGGCGTTGGATAACAACTCGGCCACCTGGGGGGTTGGATGACCAGGAGCGCGAAAAGCGCGTGTTTCGTCATCCAAGCCTGCCCAGCCGGCCGGATCGTCATCCAACGGGGGTGCTGAATCCGGGGACCCGGCGAGCGTGTAGTCTCCCCTTGCGGGAGCAGGGGCCTGACCCACCGGTCGGGACGGCGAGGCGTCAGATGGTCCATCTCCTCAAGTTCGCCGGGATCCTGGTCCTCGTGTTGGTCGTCTGGGCGGGCATCGACCTCTTCCTGTTCCAGCCGATGGGGTTCAACTCGGCGGTCTGGAACGTCGTCCACGTCGCAGGCGACGCCCTGTCGGGTGTGATCCACTTCGTGCAGCGGGCGGCGAACTGCATGACCAACGGGTGTCCACCACCGACATGAGATCAGCGGCGCCACCAGTTCCACAGCCGGTCGAGGACGAGCCGTTCGACCAGGACGCCCCCGACCCGGCCTTCCCCGCATCACCATCACCGCCGCGGCCGCTGCGCGGGCTCGATCTCGCGCGGCTGCGCCCCTACAGCGGGCGCCATCGCGCCCCGCACGGCACCCCCCGCGATCGCGGTCTCCGCAGCACTCCGGGGGCGACGGTCCCGCGCCGGTTCGGCTTCTGGGACCACAGGCGCTTCGTGCACGTCGGCGGCGGGGAGCAGATAGCGGTCGAGGTGCAGCCGTCGGTGCAGGCGTGGCTGCCCAAGGTCCCGATCTGGCTGGCCATCGCAGCCCTGCTCGGAGCCGTGGCGGCCGTCTCGGGCCGGTCGGCCCCGATGGGATGGATCACCATGGCCGGTTTCGTCGCCCTGTTCTCGTGGGTCGGAGTGCGTCTCGCGCGCTGGCGCCTGGCCTGGTACGTGGTCACGAACAAGCGTGCGATGAGGGTCGAGGGCGTGTGGCGGCGTCAGGCGTTCACCGTCCCGCTCGACCGGATCACCGACGTGACCTACGAGCAGACCTGGATCGAGGACAAGCTCAACGTCGGCACCGTCCGGGTGCTCTCGGCCAACGAGGACTCGCTCGTGCGCGAGCTGCGCAGCGTCCCGCGCCCCGACGAGTTCTTCCGCCGCCTCTGGGAGCTCGTGAACCGCTCCAAGATGGGTCTCCTGCTCCCGGCCCCGACCACCGGCCCACCTCAGATGTCGGGTCCCCACCCCGCCGGCCCGCACAGCTCGGGCTGGGACGGTGCCGTCCCGCAGCCGTGGGACGCCACTACCCCGCAGGTCCCTGTCAGCCGCCACACCCTCGAGTTCTGAGCCAGCCCGCGGGAACAGCACCCGAGTCGGGCTCCCCTGCAGCCGCCAGCACCTCGGCAAGATCGGCCGGGAGCGCCGACTCCGCCTCGACACGCTCTCCGCTGCAGGGGTGGTCGAAGCCCAGCCGGTGGGAGTGGAGGAACTGGCGCCGGGCGCCGAGCACGGCGGAGCCGCGGTAGGTGCGGTCGCCGAGCACGGGGTGGCCGATCGCGCACAGATGCACGCGGATCTGGTGTGTGCGGCCCGTGTCCAACCACACACGGAGGGCGGACAGCGACGGTCGGTCCCACCGGGCCGCGACCGCGTAGCGGGTGCGGGCCGCGCGGCCGTCGGCGCGCACCGCGAACGTGCGGCTCCCGGGCCTGCGACCGATCGGTGCGTCGATCTCGCCGGCGGGTGACTCGACGGTGCCGCCCGCAACTGCGGCGTACTCGCGGTCGAGTGCGCGGGACGCGACCGCCGAGCGCAGCCCGACGAGAGCTGCGCGGGTGCGGGCGACGACGAGCAGGCCCGATGTGTCGCGGTCGAGGCGGTGCACGATCCCTGGCCGCTCGCGTGCACCATCTTCGGCGAGGTCGGCGATCTCGGGGTAACGAGCCAGCAGTCCGTTCACCAGGTACGCGCCCGCGGCGGCCCCGCTCGCGTTCGGGGCGTGCACCGCGAGGCCGGCGGGCTTGTCGACGACGACGATGTCGGAGTCCTCGTACGCGACGCCGAACGCGATCTCGGCCGGTTGTGGACGGGCCGCGACCGGCGCGTCCACCGACGCGCGGACGACCGCGCCGGCTGCGACCCGATCCTTGAGCCGCGCCGCTGACCCGTCGACGCTCACTTCGGAGGCGACGAGACGCGATCGCGCGATCCCTGTGTGGCGGGCGAGGATCGCGTCGATGCGGTCGCCGCTCTCGGCTTCGCCGACGGTGAGCTCGACCGCGTCAGACATCGCCGTCGCCCGCTTGCCCGTGTCGCTCACGGCGGTCGGAGACGAAGATGCCGACGAGCACACAGGCGACACCGACGAAGAGGAACGTGTCGGCGAGGTTGAAGGTGGGCCAGTTCGGCAGCCGGATGAAGTCGACGACGTGGCCCTGGAGGAAGCCCGGCTCGCGGAAGACCCGGTCGACGAGGTTTCCCGCCGCACCGCCGCAGATGAAGCCGAGGCCGACGAGGATCGTCATCGACGTGACCCGCCCCGCGTACCAGAGGATGCCGACCACCGCGATCGTCGCCACGAGGCCGAGCAGGACTCCGCCGGAGCGGAGCTGGCTGAACGCCATCCCGGGGTTGAATGCGAGGTCGAAGCGGACGAGGGTGCCGACGAAGTCACGGGGCACGCCCGGCACGAGTGCGGAGACCGCCCACTGCTTGGTCAGCGCGTCGACGGCGACTGCTGCGGCGGCGACGGCGCCGGCGATTGCGCGGTTGCGCCACGCGCGCGGACGGCCGTCGGACATCGAGAATCGCCGAACCCGGGGTCGGAGGTCAGTAGTAGAGCCGCTCGTGCTTCTCTTGGCAGCTCACGCAGAGCTCAGCATAGGGCAGGGCTTCGAGGCGAGCGGCGGGGATGCGGTCGTGGCAGCGGGCGCACTGGCCGTAGGTGCCGCTGTTGAGACGTTCGGTCGCACGGTCGATCTGGGCGATCATGTCCTCGATGTGCGCCGCGAGGCGCAGGTCGACCTCGCGTTCACGCGAGGCGACGCAGTCGCCCGATTCCATGTCGCCCGACATCTCGGCGGCGTCGGGATCGGCTGCGAGCGCCTGCTGCTCAGCCTCGAGCTCCTCCGCCTGGCGCACGAGCTTCTCGCGTTCGTCGAGGATCTTGCGGCTCAGCCGTGCGTGCGCCTTCGACAGCGGTGGGCCCGCCGACCGCCCGTTCGTCTTAGCCGTGGCCTTCGAGGCCTTGGCGGCCGACTTGGTCGTGCTCTGCGCCTTCGCCGACCGGGCGGGCTTGGACGTGGCCGCCTTCGAGCGCGCGGTCTTCGACGCGGCCGACTTCGCCTGAGCGGACTTGGAGCGCGTGGTCTTCGACGTCTCCGCCTTGGATCGCGCGGTCGCCTTGGCCTTGGGCTTGGCCGCCTCGGCCTTGGTGGTGCCGGCTGAGCGGGCTTTGCGAGCCTGGGTGCTGGCCTTGGTCGATGACGCCTTGGAGTTCGGTGCGTCGGCTTCGGCGGCGTCCGCGGACGCGGAGCCCTGCCGCTTCGTGCTGACCTTTGCTTTGGACATGACCTGGGCCATGTTGGCCTCGCTTCCTCAAGAACCTTTGTGAAGTTCCCGGCTGCCGGGCGGCGGACCCGGTGGCCGTGGGACGATTCTTGGAACGACTCGGCGCCGACAGGTAGGACTCCCGAGTCGTCATCGGCACGCCGAGATCTTCACTTGACGTGCCGTCCCCCCGGCGGGCTCCGCTTCCAAACTCTAACCCTCGAGTCAAACCTGAGGCTTAGCCTGTGTCGTCCTCGAGTGCCGTGAGTCTAGTTGGAAGATTTCGGCAACGCCCACACAACTTGCAACGGCGCGATCGCGGGCATCCGCCAAACGCGGGCCGCCCATACCGCCAGCGGGTCATTGCGCCCGCGTTCGGCGGGCCGCATCGACGATGACGCGGCGCTCGGCTGCGGCGATCGTGCGCCGCGCGGCCCCGACCGCGTCTGGGTTGACCGAGATGGAGGTGATGCCGAAGCGCACCAGGTGCTCGGCGAACTCGGGCCTGTTCGACGGCGCCTGGCCGCACAGCGACGACGTGATCCCGGCCGCCCTCGACGCCTCGACGATGCGACGGATCGTGTCGAGCACCGCGGCGTCGGCCTCGTCGAAGAGCTCGGTGCACGTCTCGGAGTCGCGGTCGACGCCGAGGACGAGCTGGGTCAGATCGTTCGAGCCGATCGAGACCCCGTCGATGCCGAGCGCCGCGTACTCGGGGATGCGGTAGGCGACCGAGGGGACCTCGGCCATGACCCAGCGGTGCAGGCCTTTCTGGGCGCCGAGGGGGCTCGCGTCGATCGCCTCGAGACAGGCCTCGAGCTCCCATAGCGTGCGCACGAACGGGATCATCAGGTGCAGGTTGGGCGTCTCGTCGCGCACGCGTGCGAGCACCTCGAGCTCGAGTGCGAACACCTCGGGGTCGCGGATGTAGCGGTAGCAGCCGCGCAGCCCGATCATCGGGTTCTCCTCGTGCGGCTCGTATTCGTCGCCGCCGTCGAGGGCCCGGAACTCGTTCGTGCGGAAGTCGGTGCTGCGATACACCACCGGCCGCGGCGCGAACGGCCGCGTGATCTCGAGCAGCGCAGCCGTCATACGGTCCACGAACCCAGCCGAGTCGCCGTCGGCGATGAGCTTCTTGGGATGCGTGCCGCCCAGTGCAGACGTGAGCATGAACTCGGCCCGCAATAGGCCTACTCCGTCGACGTCGAGCGCAGCCACTTCGGCCGCGCGCTCGGGGAAGGCGAGGTTCACGTACAGCCTGGTGGCGAGCGGCTCCGGCGCCGCGGCCGCAGGGCCCGCCTGCGCGGCGGCAGTCACCGCGGTGGCACCGCCGCCACTGCTCAGCCCCGCACTCACGTCGCCTGCGTACACCTCACCCGTGGCACCGTCCACGGTGACGAGCTCACCGCTGCGAAGCACCGTCGTTGCCTTGCGCGTACCCACGACTGCTGGCACCGAGAGCTCCCTGCTCACGATCGCAGCGTGGCACGTGAGCCCGCCGCTGTCGGTCACGAGCGCGCTGGCGCGCCGCATTGTGGGTACCCAGTCCGGTGTCGTGCGCTCGGCGACGAGCACCTCGCCGTCACGGAGGTCTGCTCCGTCCTCGGGGCCGGTCAGGACCCGCACCTTCCCGACCGCGACCCCGGGAGATGCAGCGAGGCCGGCGACGAGCACCTTGCTGGTACCGGGGGCTGGCGCTGCCGCAGGTGTGCCAGCGGGATCGCCGAGGGTCGTTATCGGTCGCGACTGCACCAGGTAGATCGTCCCTGCCGAGTCCATGGCCCACTCCATGTCCTGGGGACTCCCGTAGTGTGCCTCGACGCGGAGAGCGAGGTCGGCGAGGGCGAGCACCTCGGAGTCGGAGAGCACGCGCGACGCGCCCACCGCAGGGTCGAGGCCGACGCGGGCATCACGACCGTCTGAGCCGCGCACGATCTGGAAGTCCTGGTGACCGACACGTGCGTTGAGGATGCTGCGCTTGTCCCGCGACACGATGTATGTGTCGGGTTCGACGAACCCACTCACCACGACCTCACCGAGCCCGAACGCGGCCTCGATCACGAGCCGGGAGCGGTCCCCCGTCGATGGGTCGACGCTGAACATGATGCCCGACCGTTGCGAGTCGACCATCGCCTGGACGACGACCGCGATCGCGGGATCCGACGTGACCTCGCGGCCGGCACGGTACGCGACGACACGCTGTCCGAACACCGACGCCCAACAGTCGACTATCGCCCTCATCAGTTCGTCGGTGCCCACGACGTTCGTGAACGTCGCGTTCATCCCGGCGTAGGAGGTGTCGGCGCCGTCCTCGCCTGCGGCCGAGGACCGGACCGCCACAGCCTGGGTCACGCCGCCACCGAGTTGCCGGTACGCGTCGGCGACCTCGGCGCGGAGGTCGGCCGGAACACCGACTTCATGCACAGCCGCCTGTAGAGCCGCGGACGCCTTCTCGAGCGCCACGGGATCGTCGACGTCGATTCCGGCGGCAAGGGAGCGGAGCCGCTCCGACACACCGCCATCTCGCATCGCGTCCGTGAACGCCGTGGCCGTCACCACGAAGCCGTCCGGCACCGGGAACCGCGCTCGCGCGAGCTCACCGAGGTTGGCGCCCTTGCCACCCACGACTTCGGCGTCGCCGATGCCGAGCTCGGCGATCCACGCGATGGCGGCAGTCATCCCTCGCTCTCCGGCGGCGCCGCGAGCAGTACGGCACACTCAGCGTGGTGGCTGACCCTGTCGGCTACGGAGCCGAGCAGGAACCGGGACAGCCCGTGGCCTCGGTGGCCGAGCACGATCAGGTCGACGCCTTCGGAGTCGGCGACGTCGAGGATCATGCTCGGGACGTGACCGCCGACACAGCGCGAGGACGCCGCCGTGACGCCCTTGTCCGCCAGGATCTCCTCAGCCATCTTGACGACACGCCGGGCAGCCGACTCGAGCGCGTCGTTGACCTCGAGCGCCATGGGTTGCTCGAAGCCGGCCACGAACGCCGGAGCCGTCTCGTACACGTGGAGCAGAACGACGTCGATCTGCATGCGTACGGCCACGTCGGCGGCCAGGCGCACGGCCTCATCGCCCCCGGGTGACCCGTCAGTGGCGACGAGCAGCTTCGAGAACCCCATCTTGCCTCCTGTCGTGACTCCGTTGTGCGTCCCTACCGAGCCGGTGCCGGCGGGTTCGACGCCGGACCATGCGGTCGCAACGCCGACATCTGCATCCATCTCGCGACGTCCGAAGGTGTCACGATACCGACAAGGTCGGCACCGTCCATGACGAGCAAGCGACCGTCGCCGTGGTCGCTGAGGCGGGCGATCGCGTCCTCGGCCGGCTCTGCGGGCCCGACCACGACGGCCTCCTCCAGAGGCACGCCCACGTCGCGCACGGCGGTGTCGTGGCGTGCTCGCACGGGAACGGCTTCGAGGCGGGCGAGTGTGACGAAGCCCACGATCGCTCCGGAGCGGTCCCGCAGCGGGTAGGTCGAATGGCGCCGCGGCATCACCGTGTCGTCGACGAACGACGCCACGCTCACCCATCCGGGACCGGTGTCGGGGCCGGGGGTCATGATGTCGGCGACGGTGTGGCCGCTGAGCGAGGCCCGAAGGCGCGACGCGGCCTCCTCTGACGCGGCGGCCTGATGCAGGAACCATCCGAGGAACACGAACCAGATCCCACCGACGTACACGCCTGCAGCGAACTCGAGGAGCCCCGAACCCACGAGGATCCAGCCCGCCACGCGCCCTGAGCGGCACATGCTCACGGTCGCGCGGAGACGGTCACCGTGACGGTGCCACAGGATCGAGTGCAGCACGCGCCCACCGTCGAGCGGCGCTGCCGGCAGGAGGTTGAACACGGCGAGGGCCACGTTGACGAACGCGAGCCACCAGGCTGCGCCGGCAGCAGCGGGCCACGGCGCCAGCACGAATGAGAGCGCCCCGAATCCAAGGCCGAGCACCAGGCTCGTGGCGGGACCGACGGCGGAAATGCGGAGCTCGTCGGAGGGAGCGGGCGGCTCTCCCGCGAGCCGCGCGATCCCGCCGAAGAGCCATAGCGTGATGCCCTCCACCTCGACGCCGTGGCGGCGGGCGACGAGCGAGTGCGCCATCTCGTGTGCGAGCAGCGAGGTGAAGAACAGGAACGCACCTGCCGCCCCCGCGACCCAGTACTCCACGGTCGTGTAGCCCGGCGCGGCCTGCGGCAGGTACCCCGCCGCGAGGGTCCATGCAACGAGCCAGAAGATGACCAGCAGGCTCCAGTTGAAGCCGACCTCGATGCCGAAGATGCGGCCGACCCGCACTTGCTCGCTCACATCAGCCTCCGACCCCACTGTGGCACGCATCCACGAGCGATAACCGGGTCGAAGGTCCCCACTTGCTTCGCACAGGGCGCTCCGCTCTCCTCACTGAAAGGCGCTCGGTGCTTGCCTCAGAAAGGCGCTCGGCGCTTCCTCTTTCGGACCTTCAGCCCACGCACCCTGTGGCGTGGACGTCAAGTGAGAGCACCTCGGCCTGCCAGCCCGACGTGGGGACGCAGATCAACGCCACAGCGCGATCCACGTCCCCACGTCACGGGTCTAATGGGGAGCGGGTGGCAAGGCTCAGCAGCACCATGGTGTCGGAGCGGAGGCGGGCGGTGGCGGCGGGAGTCAGCGTCTGGCACACCCAGTCCCAGTGCAGGGCGACGGTGGCGCCCACAGCGAGGTCGGTGACGAAGCCGTATCCGTCGCGGGCGACCGTGACCTGCTCGACCACGTCCTCGCCGAGCGACAGCACTCTGCCGTCGAAGACGACGTGGCGCGACGACACCACCGCAGTGCCGCCGGTCGGGTCGGCGGACACGACCGTCCCCCAGCGCACACGGCAGCGGTCGAGGATCTCGACGGCGTGGTCGCCGGCACCGCTGCGCAGGAGTCCGACCCACGGGTACACGGCGAACACGTGGAACCCGTGGCAGACCGGAACGCCGGCGTTCACCGCGTCCACGATTCGGTCCCACGCGACGCCGGCACGGCCCTTGAAGCGGTCCTCCATGTTGCGCCCGAGCGCGTGGAAGCCGACCTTGTCGGACAGCCGGCTGCCGGTCCAGTACGCCTCGACCACCGCGTCGTCGAGGGGGTCGTCGATCCCGTTCGCTCCCGCGATCAGCTCCAGGTACGGCCACGCGCCGTCGAAGCCACGTGCAAGCTCGCCCAACCCCGCGTCGACCACACCGGTAGCGGCGTACTCGAGCACCGCGCGCGAGTCGTCGGGCCCGCACAGGCCGAGGTGGTTCGGCGGGTACGCGAAGCGGGCGAAGCGAGTGGGGCCGCTCACCGCGTCGCCGTGGCCGAGTGGTCCAGCGCAGCGTCGCGGGTCCGGGTCGCCACGGCCACGAACGCGACCGTGCCCGCCACGATCAGCGCGAGGCCGGCGAGCTGCGGGCCGACGGGGACACCCTTGGCGAGCGCGTCCAGCACGGCGGTGATGACCGCGCCGAAGACCAGCACCGCGGTCACGTCGACCGCCTGCGCGCGTGCAAGAGCGGCGAACCAGACCGTCACGTAGACGCCGAGTGTCGTCCCCGTGAGCAGCACCCAGCCCCACGCCGCCGCCGTGTCAGGCACGAGGGCTCCCAGGTTTCCGCGGACGGCGACATAGGCGACGAGGAGGACCGCGCCGCCGGCGAGACGCGCCGTCCCCACGGTCAGGGCTGACAGCTCGGCAAGGAGGCGCTTGGCGACCACCACCTCTACGGACCACAGCAGTGTCGCCGCCAGGATCATGGCCTCGCCCAGGCCGGGGCGCAGCGCCGACAGGTCCGTCCCCAGCAGCGCCGGCCCCACGACGAGCACGACCACCG
Source organism: Acidimicrobiia bacterium (assembly GCA_019695375.1). Taxonomy (GTDB): domain Bacteria; phylum Actinomycetota; class Acidimicrobiia; order UBA2766; family UBA2766; genus JAIBAC01. The sequence goes on along the minus strand of JAIBAC010000090.1, from coordinate 746 downwards.
CGCCGACCTGGAGCAGACCGAGGCGCTCGTGCAAGAACGCGACCGCGAGCACCGCAACCCAGATCACGAGCGTCTTCTGGACGAACGCGGCGTCCTTCGCAGACGCACGCGCTAGGCCCTCGAAGAACAGCACGAACGGGACGCTGCCCCCGATCACGGCGACGACGCCCAGCCCCGCGAGCTCGGCCCGCGTGCGCGGCCGCGCGAAGCCGGCGCTCGACCCACGTGCCGTAGCGACCGCGAGGAGACTGCCCACGATCACGGCGGCCACGAGGTTCTTGAGGGTCGTGTAGGCGGTGGGGTCGGGCACGGCCTTGACCGCGTACGCGTTCACGAAGACCGACACCCCGCTCACGCAGGCGGCCACCAGCGCCAGCCACACCCCCGCGCTGCGCGTCCTCGGGATCGCGTCAGCCATCAGCCGCCTCCTCGCTCGCCGCTCGCACCCTCCGGCCGAAGGCCTGCTCCTCCAGCGCGACCTCCTCGTCGACGACGTCGACAGCGAAGCCCGTGTGCATCAGCACCCAGTCCCCCACCGTCGGCGTCCGGCCCTCGAGGTCGAGCATCACCAGCGACGCCCTGACGCGTCCACCGTCGGTGTCGACGACCGCGGCGCCATCCCCGGCGTCGATCTCGACGACGCGTCCCACACACGACGTGCACATGGTCAGTGTCCTCCCAGCTCGTCCAGGACGGCGGCCATGACATCCGTGCGGGCGGAGTCGACCGGCACCGATAGGCCCATG
>JAIBAC010000089.1 GCA_019695375.1 Acidimicrobiia bacterium | reverse complement strand
CCACCGCGAGGTCATCCCCATCTGACGCCGTGTTTGGAGCATGCGGCGGCCACATGTGGCCGCCGCATGCTCCAACGGGGCCGGGTAGCGTGTCCCGATGCTGAGCAGCTTCGACGACTTCCCGGTCCATCAGATCGCAGAGCCGGTCCGCCACGTCGGAACCAGTGACAGGAACTTCTACGACCGCTACTACTTCAACTGCCACGCCTGCAGCGGCGAGATCTTCCTCGTACTCGGGATGGGCGTCTACCCGAACCTCGGCACCCAGGACGCCTTCGCGAGCTGCACCCGCGACGGCACCCACCACGTGGTCCGCGCCTCACGCGCCCTCGGCGACCGCGGCGATCTCGAGGTCGGCCCGTTCCGCATCGACGTGCTCGAACCGCTGCAGCGGCTCCGCTTCGTGCTCGAACCGAGCGAGCACACGCTCGCGTTCGACCTGACCTGGGAGGGAGTGCACGCCCCCTACGAGGAGCCGCGCCACACGATCCGCCAGTTCGGGCGCACGGTCTTCGACACGGTGCGCTTCGCCCAGAACGGATCGTGGTCGGGAACGCTGACCGTCGGCGACGAGGTGTTCGACGTCACCGCCGACCACTGGTGGGGCGCCCGCGACCGCTCGTGGGGGGTGCGCCCCGTCGGCGAGCCCGAGCCGCAAGGAATCCGCCGCGACCTGCCCCAACTCGTCGGCATGTGGAACTACGCACCGATGCGCTTCGACGACTTCTCGCTGCTCTACATCCTGCAGGAGGAGCCCGACGGGACGCGCACGATCGAGGACGCCGTCCGCATCCCCCACGATCGCGGAGCCGTCCCCGAGCCGCTCGGCCGTCCGGAGTTCCACCACGTCCTCGACCCCGGGACGCGCATGATCAGCACCGCGTCGACGTTCACGTTCCCCCACGCCGCCGGCGGTCCAGTCGAGGTCGTCTGCACACCGCTGACCCACGACTACATGGCGATCGGGACCGGATACGGCCTCGGTGACGACTTCCGCCACGGCATGTACCGCGGTGACCTCGTCGTCGAGGGCTCCACGTGGCCCACGTCCGAGCTGGACACGTGGGCGTGGTTCGCGATCGTCGAGCACTGCGCCCGTTTCGAGCTGCACGAACCGGACGGCGTCACCCACACCGGCTTCGGGATGCACGAGCATCTCTTCGTGGGACCGTTCCCACGCCTCGGCCTCGACTCGGCCGTCGCCGTGGCACCCGGCAGTCAGGAACCGACCGCCTGACCTTCCAGCCACGCCGACACGTCCTGCTGCGCGCCGGGCCGTGCGTAGAGGAACCCCTGTGCCCTGTCGCAACCGAGGTCGCTGAGGAGACGGGCCTGCGCGTCCGTCTCGACACCCTCGGCGACGACCGTGAGCCCGAGGCGGTGGCCGAGACCGATGGTGGCCTCGACGATCGTCGAGTGCGCACCGTCGCCGTCGAGCCCCGCGACGAAGGACTTGTCGATCTTGACGATGTCGATCGGGAAGTGGACGAGGTGCGACAGCGACGAGAAGCCGGTGCCGAAGTCGTCGAGCGCGATCCGGACGCCGAGGTCCCGCGTCAACACCGAAAGCCGCGCGGCAGCGGCCGGCGGGTCGGCGATCAGCGCCGACTCGGTCAGCTCCAGCACCAGTGACGACGCCGGCAGGCCCGACCGCTCGAGCACAGCCGCGACGAGCTCGAGGAAGCCTGCGTCGGCGAGCTGGCGCGCCGACACGTTGACGTGGAGCCCCGCACCCGGCGGCAAGGCGCCGGCGAGGACACCGCCGCAGGCGGCCGCGGTCTCGAGCACCCACGTCCCGATCGGCACGATCAGTCCGGTCTCCTCGGCGATGTCGAGGAACTCGGCGGGGGCCACGAGGTCGCCGCCGCGGTCCCACCGCAGCAGGGCCTCGAACGCGACGGGCTGACCGCCCGGCAGGGAGACGACCGGCTGGTACTGGATCTCGAGCTCACGCCGGTCGAGGGCGCGGTGCAGATCCGACTCGAGCTCGAGGCGCGCCCTCAGCGACGAGCGCACGTCCTCGTCGAAGATCTCGTAACGGCCACGGCCACCGTCCTTGGCTCGGTACATCGCCGTGTCCGCGTGGCGCAGCAGGTCCTCCGGCGACGTGTCCGCCCTCGTCGCGACGGCGATGCCGATGCTCGCCGACGTGAACACCTCGGCACCTGCGACCGACACCGGCAGCCGCAGCGCGGATTGCAGCCGGTCGCCTGCGAGCGCCGCGTCCGCAGGGTCGGCGAGGTCCTCGACGACGACGACGAACTCGTCGCCGCCGATGCGGGCGATCGTGTCGTTGCCGCGGAAGGCCTCACGCAGGCGCTCGGTCACGATCTGCAGGACCGCGTCCCCGGCGGTGTGGCCGAGCGTGTCGTTGATCACCTTGAACCGGTCCAGGTCGCAGAACAGCACCGCCACGCCACCGGCGCGGCGCCGGAGGCGCCCGACCGCGTGCTGCAACCGGTCTATGAGCAGGCGCCGGTTAGCGAGGCCGGTGAGGGGGTCGTGCAGGGCGAGATGGCGCGCCTCCTCCTCCGCACGTTTGCGGTCGGTGATGTCACGCAGGATCACGATCACCTCGTCGGTCCCGCTCGACACGAAACGGCCCTCGTAGCCGCGGACCCCTCCCCCGGTGTCGACGTCGAACTCGAACGACTCGACACCGGAGGTGAGCAGCGCGGCGGCGGTCGCCTGCAGGCACCTGTTCGCGAGGTGCGCCGGAAGCACATCGCGCACGTTCGCGCCGAGCAGGTCCTCCGCGGCCGGCAACCACTCGAAGCCGACGCCCTGGCGGCCGTCGAGAAACGTTCCCGAGCGGCTGATGCGCAACATCGCGTCGGGCATGGCGTCGAGCAGCGCGCGCTGGCGGTCCTCGCTCTCGCGCAACGCGGCCTCGGAGCGACGCGCGACGGTCACGTCGACGACCTGAGCGAGCAGACCGGCGCGGTTGCCGTCGGCGTCGTGGATCCACGCCGGGTAGACGCGCGCCCAGACCACGCCCGCGTCGGGTTCGAGGAAGCGCACGAGGAACTGCGGCGCGAGGGCGGCGCCGTCCGCGACGAGGTGAGAACGGACCAGGGCGGCGTCGTCCGCGTGAGCGAAGGTCGCAAGCGGCCGCCCGGCGAGCATCGACGCAGGACGTCCCAGCATGCGGCAGAGGGTCGCGTTGACCGCCACGGTCCGGCCCGCCATGTCGAGCAGGACCATTCCGATCGGCGCGTTCTCGAATCCGGTGCGGAACCGCGCCTCGCTGGCCCGCAGGGCGGCTTCGGCCGCGACCCGCTGGGAGATGTCGCGCACGACGGCGACGACGCGGTCGGCTCCGCACGCTGCCAGGCGCGCCTCGATGTGGACGCGCCGGCGGTCGATCTCCACCGCGTGCTCGATCGTCACGACGTCGCCGGTGGCGAGCGCCTCGGCGATGGCATCGTGCGCGATCGCGGCGAGCTCCACCGGGACGTGATCGCCGACACGGCTGCCGAGAGGCGGGAGGCTGCCAGGCAGCCGTGTCCGCAGCGCTTCCGGTGTCGGCCGGCGGAAGTCGAGGAACCTGCCCGAACCGTCGAGGAGCATCACGACGTCGGGCAGCGCGTCGAGCATCGCCCCCATCAGCGACTCGGAGTCCGCCAGCGCGCTCGCCTGTCGGTCGAGGTTCTCGTAGCTGTCGAGGAGGTCCAGGGTGCGGTCGCGCACCTGATCCTCGAGCGTGCGGTTCAGGTCGCGCAGGCTCTGGTAGAGGCGCGCGTTCTGCACTGCGAGCGCGGCCTGGCTCGCGATGGCCGTGAGGAGCCGCAGGTCCTCCTCGGTGAAGGGTTCGGGGGTGAGGTCTCGCGATGCGAAAAGCGCGCCAACGGTCGTACCCGCGGCGACGATCGGTACGGCCATCATGCTGTGCGTGCCGGCACTGACGTGGAACGGCGCGGGATCCACTCCTACGCCGGGGCCGACGCCGTTTCCGGCGCCGGCGTCCAGCACCGGGAGGCCGAGGTCGACCGCGCGACCGGTCACGTCCTCGCTCACGCGATGCGGCGCCGTCGCGAGCAGATTCGAGAACTGCTCACGCCGCGATGGATCGGCGTGGTGATGGCCCTCGGGCACGAGCGCGTCGCCGTCGGGAGAGACCGTATGGACGACACACAGGTCGCCGAGGGTGTGGGCGACGGTCTCGGCCATGCGGGAGATGAGGCGCGGGTAGTCGGTCTCGACCTCGGAGAACGCGCGGTTCACCTCCGCCAGCACGTCTGTTCGCACGTGCGCTTGCACAGGCTTGCCACTCCCCGCCACCGCGATCGGGAGAATGTAGCCGCGTCGGACGAAACGGCCTCAGTCCCCGCCTGCCGCCGGGCGGCAGCGGTGGCCGCGAACCGCCCTGACCTGCCTACCCGCTTCGCCGACCGACTACCACCCACTAGCGTGCCGCCATGGTGGATGGTGCAGCCGGCCGCGAGGCCGCCGGTCCCGAAGTCGGTCCCGATCCGCGCCGCTGGTGGGCGCTCGCGGTGCTGTGCCTCGGCCTGTCGGTCGTGAGCATCGACAACACGATCGTGACCACGGCGCTGCCCGAGATCCAGCGCGAGCTCGGCGCCACCCAGAGCGACCTCGCCCGCATCGCAGACGGGTACACCGTCGTCTTCGCCGCACTCCTGCTCGCCTGCGGCTCGCTTGCCGACAGACGCGGCCGCAAGCTCGTCCTCGACATCGGTCTCGTGCTGTTCGCGCTCACCTCGGCCGGTGCCGCGTTCGCACCGACGCCGGCGCTGCTGTCGCTGGCACGTGTAGCGATGGGGGCCGCGGGGGCGCTCATCATGCCGGCGACGCTGTCGATCCTGATGGCGACGTTCCCGCGGGAGGAGCGCGCGAAGGCCCTCGGGATCTGGACGGCGAGCCTCGGCCTCGGCATCGCAGCCGGTCCCCTCGCAGGCGGCATCCTGCTCGAGCACTTCTGGTGGGGGTCGATCTTCCTCGTGAACCTGCCGATCTGCGCGATCGCGCTCGTGGGGTCGTTGAAGCTCGTGCGGACTTCACGCGACCCGTCCACGCCTCCCGCGGACGTGCCCGGCACCGTGCTGTGGACCATCGGGATCGGCCTCGTCATCGCGGGCGTGATCGAGGCGGGTGAAGCCGGACTCCACCTCGCCCACATCGGCCTGATCACGACAGGAGCCGTGTTGCTCGTCCTCTTCGTCTGGTGGGAGAGGCGCACCCCCCACCCGATGCTCGACCTCGGCCTGTTCCGCAATCCGCGCTTCACGGTCGCGAACCTGTCGGTGGCGCTCACGCAGTTCGCGCTGTACGGCCTTGCGTTCATCGCGACCCAGTACGTGCAGCTCGTGTTGGGCCTCTCGCCCCTGCAGGCGGGACTCACCCTCCTGCCTGCGATAGTGCTCGTCGGGGCCGTCTCGCCCTTCTCGCACGTGACGCTGCGCCTCGTAGGGACCAAGGTCGCGGTGGCCGGCGGTCTCGCCCTCATAGTCGCGGGCCTCGTAACCGGCACCCAGCTCACAGCCCACGGTCCCTACTGGTTGGTGATGCTCATGCTCGTCTTCATCGGGCTCGGCCTCGGTTTCAGCCTCACCCCGGCCGAGGAGGCCGTGCTCGGCTCGGTGCCGTCCGCGAAGCTCGGTGTCGGATCGGCCATGAACGACACGACGCTCGAGCTCGGCGGCGGCATCGGGATCGCGGTGCTGGGAACGATCCTGTCCGTGCGCTACCAGCATGCGCTCGCCCGCGCGGTTCACCTGCGCGGTGACCACCTCGCGGCGGCGCAACGCTCACTTGCACATGCGCTGGAGGAGGGCTCCGAGGTCGGCGCGGCGGCCAAGGTCGCGTTCACACGTGGCGCCGTGACTGCGCTGTTCGTCGCGGCGGCAGTGGTCGCGGTCGGCGTGGTGATCGCGGCGCTCTGGCTGCCCGCACACGCCGAGCATTCCGACGACACCGTCGTCGACCCCGACGCTGAGTACCACTGACGGACTCCCGTCGTCACCCGACCGGCGCCCTAGCATCCTGATCCGAGCCGACGGAGGCCACGAATCCGATGACCACGCAGTTCGACGAGATCGTTGCACCACCCCCGAAGGGTGCCTGGAAGCGTGAGCCGGTCAGGGCACCGCTGCGCGCCGACAGCCTGTTGCGCCGGCACGCGTCGGAGCCTGTGCTGCTCGCGGGGGCACAGCGGGCGCTGCTCCTGCAGCTCGCCCACCCCAAGGTCGCTACCGGCGTCGATGACCACAGCGGCTTCCGCACCACGCCGGTCCGGCGCCTGTTCGGCACCGCCGACAAGGTCGGGACGATGGTGTGGGGCGACGGACTCGAGCCGCAGGCCGCGTGGGAGGCCGTCATGGCGGTGCACGACCGCGTCAACGGCGAGCTGCACGATGCGGCCGGGAACCACGACGCCGGCGAGGTCTACACCGCCCACGACCCGCGGCTGCTCCTGTGGGTGTGGGCGACGCTCGTCGACACGATCGAGGTCGTCGTCGAGCGCTACATCGCCGCGTTCCGACCCGGCGAGCGCGAGGAGCTCTACGCCGACTGGCTCGAGTTCGCGCGCTTCTTCGGAATACCCGACGAGATCGTGCCTGCCGACCGCGAGGCCTTCGGCGCGTACTGGCGCGGGATGCTCGAAGGCGACGAGCTCGGCGTCGGCGCCACCGGCCACCGCGTCGCGAAGTCGATCGTCGACCCTCCGGTGCCGCTCGCGCCGCGTCCGCTCAAGGCGACCATGGCCACCATCGCGGTGGGCCTCCTGCCCGAACGTGTGCGGGACATGTACGGCTTCGAGTGGGACGCGCGCCGGGAGCGGCGCTTCCGGCGCATCGACTCGACGTTGCGTGCCGTCTACCCGCGCCTGCCCGCGCTGCGGCGCTCGGCACCTGTGATCTGGATGAACGCCAAGCGCCTCGTGTCCCCGCGCTGGCGCGGGCTCTCACGCGCCTGAGGGCGGGCGGCCTCAGCCGGCCGCGGCTTCGATCGCCTGTCGCGCCTTGGGCACGGTGTCCTTGGGGCTCACCTTGTAGAAGGCCTCGATGAGCTTGCCCTTCTCGTCGACGACGAACGCCGAACGCACGATCCCCATGTACTTCTTGCCGTACATCGACTTCTCGCCCCACACGCCCCACGCCTCGGCGACGGCGTGGTCCTCGTCCGAGAGGAGGGGGAAACCGAGCCCGTACTTGTCGTCGAACTTCTTGTTCTTCGCCGGCGCGTCGGGGCTGACGCCGACGACGTCGACGCCGATGCCGTCGAGGTCCTCGCGTGCGTCCCGCACGGCGCACGACTGCGTCGTGCAGCCGGGGGTGTCGGCCTTGGGGTACCAGTACACGACGAGCTTGCGGCCCTTGAAGTCGGACAGCTTGACGGCCTTGCCGTCCTGATCCGTCAGGTCGAACGCGGGCACCTTGTCACCTGGTTGCAGCTTTGCCATCGCGTGAGGAGTAGCAGGCCGAGGTGCTTCCTCGCTAGCCGTCCACGAGAACCTGTGGTGGTTCGCCTCGCCCGTAGGAGGAAGCACCGAGCGCCTTTCGGACAGCAGGCCGAGGTGCTTCCTCGCTAGCCGTCCACGAGAACTCAGGACCAGAAGCGGCGCCGCGCGTGGACGTGCCAGTGATCGGGGATGTTGCGGCGGTTGCCGTCGATGTACCACGCCTCACCCTCGGGACCGAGACGTGCGTCTGCGACGCGGCGCAACCGCTCCACCATCGCAGCCGCGTCGGCAGGTCCGGGGAGGCCGTGGTGGCGCCACACGACCATCGGCACTGCGCATATCTCGCAGTCGGCGATCCAGCAGAGAGCGTCCTCGTGGTGCCACTCCGACAGGCGCGCGGCCTCGCACAGGTCGCAGTGCGGGTCGGGCGGCGGCTGGGCGACGGCGACCGCGTCGAGGGCATCCCGCACTTCGGCCACGAAGCGGCCGACGGACGCGACCGCGTCGTCGGGTGTGTCGGCCTCGAGCACGCGGCGCACGATCGCCGAGCCGACCACCACACCGTCGGCGACCGCGGCCACCTCCGCCGCCTGTGCCGCGGTGCCGACGCCGACGCCGACGAGCACGGGTCGGTCGGTCAGCGCCTTGGCACGGCGCGCGAGGTCGAGCGCTGTCTGTGCCACGGTGGCGCGCTCGCCGGTCACGCCGAGGACGCCTACGGCGTACAGGAACGCGGACGCGGCGGCGGCGTTGGCGGCGATGCGGTCGTCGGGCGAGGTCGGTGCGCAGAACGTCACGACCTCGATGCCGTGGCGCTCGCACGCCGCGAACCAGTCGCCGGCCTCCTCGAGGGGCAGGTCGGGCACGATCGCGGCCGAGACGCCCGAAGCTGCGGCCTCGGCTGCGAAGCGGTCCCAGCCGGCGTGCGCTACGAGGTTGGCATAGGTCATGAACCCGATGGGTGCCGCCGCTGCCGCTGCGCCTGCGCAGGCGAGCACGGCGGCTGGGGTGGTACCGGCTTCGAGCGCCACCTGGCTGCCCGCCTGGATCACGGGACCGTCCATGATCGGATCGCTGAAGGGCACCCCGAGCTCGACCGCGTCGGCGCCCGCGCCGACGACGGTCTCGATGATCCTCTCGGTCGTCGCCATGTCGGGCAGGCCGCCGGTCACGTATGCGATCAACGACGGGCGTCCCGCTCTCCGGTTGGTTTCGAGCACGGTGGAAAGGTGTGGGGCTGCGGTCACGGCTGGTCCCCGAGGAGGCCGAGACGCCGCGCCACCTGATCGACGTCCTTGTCGCCGCGCCCGGAGAGGCACACGACGATCGTCGCGTCTGCGGGGAGTTCGGGTGCGAGACGGGCGGCTTCGGCGACTGCGTGCGCGGACTCGAGCGCTGGGATGATGCCCTCGGTCTCGGTCAGGAGCTGGAAGCCGGCGACGGCGTCGTCGTCCGACCGCGAGACGTAGGTGGCGCGTCCGGCCGCTGCGAGGGCGGCGTGTTCGGGGCCGACGCCGGGGTAGTCCATGCCCGCCGAGATCGAGTGCGCTTCGATCACCTGCCCGTGCTCGTCCTGGAGCAGCATCGTCCGTGTGCCGTGAAGGATGCCGGGCACACCGCGGGCGATTGCGGCGCCGTGGCGGCCGGACTCGAGGCCGCCGCCGGCGGCCTCGACGCCCACGAGGCCGACGTCTTCGCTGCCGACGAACTCGGCGAAGATGCCCATCGCGTTGGAGCCGCCGCCGAGGCACGCGACGACGGCGTCAGGGTCGCGTCCGGTGAGGGCGCGGCACTGCTCGCGCGTCTCCGTGCCGATCACCCGTTGCAGCTCCCGCACGATCGCCGGGAACGGGTGCGGGCCGACCACCGATCCGATCGTGTAGTGGGTGCCGCCCACGGACGCCACCCAGTCGCGCAGCGCCTCGTTGGTCGCGTCCTTGAGCGTGCGGCTCCCTGACGACACGGGCACGACCTCGGCGCCGAGGAGCTGCATGCGCACGACGTTGAGGGCCTGGCGCTCGACGTCCACCTCGCCCATGAAGACCGTGCACTCGAGACCGAAGAGCGCCGCCGCGGTCGCCGTCGCCACACCGTGCTGGCCGGCGCCGGTCTCGGCGATGACGCGTGATTTGCCCATCCTGCGCGCCAGCAGCGCCTGGCCGAGGGTGTTGTTGATCTTGTGGCTGCCCGTGTGGTTGAGATCCTCGCGCTTGAGCAGCACGCGGGCGCCACCGAGGCGCTGCGTGAGCCGGCGCGCCTCGGTGAGCGGCGACGGCCGGCCGACGTAGTCGCGCAACAGCGCGTCGAGCTCGGAGCGGAAGCCTGGGTCGGCCCACGCCTCGACGAACGCCACCTCGAGCTCCTCGAGCGCGGGGACGAGCGTCTCGGGCACGAATTTCCCGCCGAACTCGCCGTAGCGCCCGTCGCCGAGGAGGTCGCGCGGTGCCGCGGTCATCGCCGCGCCGCCGCCCGGACCGCGTCCATGAACTCCCGGATGCGGCCGCGGTCCTTGGTGCCGCGCTCGACCTCGAGCGCCGAGGAAACGTCGAGCCCGAAGGGCTCGGCGGCCCGCACTGCCTGCACCACGTTTGTGGCGTCGAGGCCGCCGGCGAGGATCACGGGAGCGTCGCAGTCTGCGCGCTGCCAGCTGAGCCCGACGCCGGATCCCCCGGCCTGGCCGTCCACGTCTGCGTCGACGAGGACCGCGTCGGCGCCATCGGACTCGAGCGTGCCCCACACGGCTGCGGATGGTGGCACACGGCGCGCGCGGATCACGCAGATCCCCGCGAGGTTGGCGTGCAGCCACGCGACGTCGGCCGCCGCCTCGGTGCCGCAGAGCTGGACGGCGGCGACACCGGTCGTCGCCACGAGATCGGCGAGCTCCTCGCGCGGCCTGTCCACGACGACTGCCACGACCGGAACCGGCGCGGTCGCGTCGACTATCTCGGGGACCGCGTCGGGCGCACAGTCGCGGGGGCTGGGACCGTGCATCACGACACCCACCGCGTCGGCACCCTCGGCGACGGCAACGGACGCCAGCTCGGGATCGCGGAACCCGCAGAGCTTCACCCACATGCGCCCGTCGTCGCGCTCGGTCAGCACCTTCATCCGCCGGCCCTCGCTCCCCCGCGGAGGGCCGTGATCGCGGCAGCGGGGTCGGAGGCGCGCATGAGAGCCTCGCCCACGAGGATCCCGCGGTAACCGGCGGCACGTGCGCGCTCGGCCTCGAGCGGGCCGCGCACGCCGGACTCGGCGACGGCCACGACCTCAGGCGCCGACCGTGCCAGCACCGCTGCGACGCCGTCCCACGTGTCGAGGTCGACCTCGAGGGTGTGGAGGTTGCGAGCGTTGCAGCCGAAGAGGCCACCACCGGCGATCGCGTCGAGGGCCGTGTCGACCTCTGTCGCGTCGAGCACCTCGACCAGCGGTGTCATGCCGAGCGCCCGCACCGCTTCCGCGAGCTCCACGAGCTCGAGCGGGTCGAGTGCCGCCACGATCAGCAGCACGAGGTCCGCACCCGCGGCGCGGGCCTCGTCGACCTGGTAGGGGTCGACGATGAAGTCCTTGCGGAGAACCGGCACGTCGACGCTCGCCCTGACCGCGCTCAGGTCGTCCAGGCACCCACCGAAGCGGTCGGGCTCGGTCAGGACGCTCACCGCGGCGGCGCCACCTTCGGCGTAGGCACGCGCCTGCGCTACCGGGTCGGCGCCGCGGGCGATGGTGCCGGCGGACGGCGAGGCCTTCTTGACCTCGGCGATGACGCCGAAGGCGCCGAGGTCGAGGCCGCGCGGCGCGGACGCGGCGCCGGGGTCCGGCTGCGGCGCATCACGGCGCGAGCGCGCCACT